>JAEWIL010000218.1 GCA_023387085.1 Pseudomonadota bacterium
TTTTATTGCGGTATGCAAGTGAACCCGGACGCCGCTTGGCGTCCGGGCGGACAGAGCCTCAGACGTAGGTCCGAGGTGTTGCGATCCCGGCGTTGCGACAGGCATTTTCGAGCAGGGCCGAATAGTCGCTCGATGCGAGATCGGTCGCGCGCGCGGCGCCGTAAACGGCATGCGCTGCGGCTCCGACGGGGAGCCCGATGCGCTGCTCGGCCGCAGCTGTCATCGCGAGCGTCATGTCCTTGAAGGCGAGATCGATCGTGAACCCGGGCTCGGTGTCGCCCTTCAGCACCTTGTTCACCATCAGCGTGTGAAGCTGGCCGTTCTGCGCTGTCGTGCTTCCCGTCACTTCGAGGATCGTGCCGATATCGAGGCCGAGCTTGGTCCCGAGCGCCACGGCTTCGGCGCTGACTTCGGCGATGGTGAGCAGGAGGAAGTTGTTCACGACCTTCATGCGGCTTCCCATCCCGACGCCGCCGCAGCGGAAGATGGCGGTCCCCATCGCGTTGAGAAGCGGCTCGACGCGCGCGAAACTCTCGTCGTCGGCGCCGACCATGAAGAGGGATTCTCCGCGCTCGGCGTGGAGCACCAGGCGCCCGATCGGGCTGTCGACGAAGGGCGTTCCCTTGTCGGCGCAGGCCTTAGCTACCCGGTCGGTGCCATTGGCGTCGATCGTCGACATTTCGAGGAGGAGCGCGCCGGCGTCGATGTTCGCGAGAACGCCGTCCTCGCCGAGCACCACCGCCTCGACATGCGGCGTGGCGGGCAGGCAGGTGATGACGATCTCCGCGCCGCGCGCCGCCTCGGCAATGGTCGCCGCCTTGCGGCCGCCGAGTTCGACGATCGCGTCGCCGCGCGCCCGATCGATGTCATAGCCGTTGACGTCGAAGCCTTTTTTCTGGAGATTCTTCGCGAGTGGCAGCCCCATCGCGCCGAGGCCTATAAAGCCGACTTTGGTTCCCATAATCCTCTTCCCTTATCCTAGATGACGCCGTGGTTGATGTACGAGGTCTTCGCCTCGGTGAAGAATTCGGCGCTCGCGGTTCCGGTCTCGCGCGGTCCGAAGCCCGACGGCGCGCGGCCGCCGAGCGGCACATGATATTCAAGGCCGGCGGTCGGCGTGTTGACCATGACCATGCCGGCTTTCGACGCGCGGCGAAATGCCTCGGCACTGCGCAGGCTCTGCGTCGCGATGCCCGAGGAGAGCGCAAATTCGCAGTCGTTGGCGACCGCGATCGCCTCGTCGAGATCGGCGACCTTGATGACCGCGGCGATCGGACCGAAGCTCTCGTGGCGATTGAGCGCCATGGCGTTGCTCGTGTTCGCGAACAAGGTCGGCGCCATGTAGAAGCCCCGGGTGCGGCATTCGACTTCGCCGCCACCCGAAACCAGCTCGGCGCCCTCGGCCTTCGCATCGCGAACGAACGCCAGATTGGCTTCGAACTGCGGCAGGTTCGCGACGGGGCCGATTTGCGTGTCGGCGTCGAGCGCATGACCGATGCGATAGGCGCAAGCGGCCGCGGCGACGCGCTCGACGAACTCGTCGTGCACACCCGCCGCGACGATGAAGCGCTCGGTGCCCGTGCAGCGCTGGCCCGTCTGGATCCAGGCGCCGTTCGCCGCGATCTCGACCGCAAGATCCATGTCGGCGTCATCGAGGACGACGAGGGGGTTCTTGCCGCCGAGTTCGAGCTGGACCTTGGTCATCGTCTCGGCCGCGCGGCGCAGGACGGCGCGGCCGGTCTCGGTGCCGCCGGTGAACGTCAGCGCGTCGGCGGCGTCGATCATGATGTCGCCCGCCGTCCGGCCGTCGCCGATGACAAGGTTGACGACGCCCTTCGGCACACCGGCTTCCTCGAGGAGGCGCACGAGCATGATCGCGGCGCCGGGGACGAAGCTCGAGGGCTTCAAGACGACGCTGTTGCCATAGGCGAGCGCCGCGGCGAGCTTCCAGGCGGGAAGGGCGATCGGGAAATTCCAGGGCGTGATCGCCGCGACCACGCCGACGGGTTCGTGGCTGACGATGATATTGTGCCCGTCGCGCATCGAGTTGTGCCACTGGCCGGGGTGGCGCACCACCTCACCTGCGTAGAAGTGAAAACATTGCGCGGCGCGGAGCGTCTCGCCCACCGCGTCGGGCAGGGTCTTGCCTTCCTCGCGCGCGAGCAGCGTTCCGATCTCCTTCGAGCGGGCGATCAAGAGGTCGCCGACCTTGCGCAGCAGATCGGCCCGCGCCTGCATGTTGAAGGCGCGCCAGCCGGGAAGCGCGCGCCGGGCCGCGTCCATCGCCTCGGCAATATCGTCCGCCGACGCCTTGCTGTAGCGACCCACGACTTCGTCGAGGTCGGAAGGGTTATGCGTTTCGAATGGCAGCGCGCCATCGCGCCATGCACCGTCGATATAATTCTGGCCTTGCATCACAATGTCTCCGCAATGACGCCCGCGGCAAGCAGGTCGTCTAGTCTGGTCTCGTCAAGTCCGAGCCGGCGCCTCAGCACTGCCCGCGTATTCTCGCCCGAACGCGGCGGCGCGAGCCGATAGTCGGCGGGGGTCCGCGACAGTTTGGACGGGAAGCCCAGCAGCTTGACCGGGGTGCCGTCCGAGCGCTCGAGTTCGCGGACAAGGCCGCGCGCCGCGATGTGCGGATCGGCCAGGATTTCGGGTATCTCGTTGACCTTGCCGCCGGGCAGCTTGGCGGCGCTCATCGCCGCGATCAGCTCGTCCGATTTCCAGCGCGCTACCGCCGGACGCATCTCGGCGAGCAGCGCGTCGCGGTTCGGGCTGCGCCCCGCGTTCGCCGCGAAGCGAGGATCGTCGGGCAGGTCGTCCCGGCCGATGAGCGTGCAGAAGGCGCGGAACTGGCGGTCATTGCCGAGGGCGACGAGGATGTCGCCGTCGGCGCAGGCGAAGTCCTGGTAGGGAACGGTGTTGGGATGCTGGTTGCCGAGGCGGCGCGGGATCATCCCGCCGTTGAGATAGTTGGAAGCCTGGTTCGCGAGGAGCGAGACCTGCGTGTCGAGCAGCGCACAGTCGATATGCTGGCCCTCGCCGGTCTTCTCGCGGTGCTGAAGCGCGGCGAGGATGCCGATCGCGGCATAAAGACCCGTGACGAGGTCCGAGATCGGGATACCGACCTTCATCGGGCCGCCCCCGGGCTCGCCATCGGGGCGGCCCGTGATGCTCATGAGGCCGCTCATGCCCTGGATCAGGAAATCATAGCCGCCCATGTCGCGATAGGGGCCGTCCTGTCCGAACCCGGTGATCGAGCAATAGACGAGGCCGGGGTTCGCGGCCGAAAGACTTGCATAGTCGAGCCCGTATTTCGCGAGGCCGCCGACCCGGAAATTCTCGAGCAATATGTCGCTCTCGCCGGCAAGCTTGCGGATAAGCTCGGCGCCGTCGGGCTTCGCGATATCGACCGCGATCGATTCCTTGTTCCGGTTCGCGCAGAGATAATAGGCGCTGTCGTTCGAACCGTCGGGCAGAAAAGGCGGACCCCAGCGGCGGGTGTCGTCGCCCTGTCCGGGCTGCTCGATCTTGATCACCTCGGCGCCGAGGTCGGCGAGGATCTGCGAGGCCCAGGGGCCCGCGAGCACGCGGGAAAGGTCGAGTACGCGCAGGCCGGCGAGCGGGCCGGTGGGCGAAGGGGCTTCGCTCATCACCGGTCCGCCAGTGCCGCGGGACGCTTCTCGAGAAACGCGTTCACGGCCTCATGATGATCTTCGGTGTGATGCGCAAGCGCCTGATAAGCGGCGGAGAGTTCAAGGAGAGGGGCCAGCTTCATATCCTGGCCTTCGCGCAGGAGGCGCTTTGCCATCCGCGTCGCATGTCCCGGATTGGCGGCGATGCTCGCCGCGATCGCGCGCGCGCGCTCCATCAGCGTATCGGCGGGGAGCGCCTCGCTGATCAGGCCGAATTCGAGCGCCTTGGCTGCATCGATGGCCTCGCCGGTGAGCGTGAGCTGGCTCGCCCGCGCCATGCCGATCACGCGCGGCAGGAGCCAGGCGCCGCCGTCTCCGGGGACGATGCCGAGCTTCACGAAACTCTCGGCGAAGATCGCCGTGTCGGCGGCGATGCGGATGTCGCACATGCAGGCGAGATCGAGGCCCGCGCCGATCGCCGGGCCGTTGATCGCCGCGATAACGGGGACCTCGAGCTCGTAAAGCGCGGTCGGGATAAGCTGGATACCGGTGCGATAGGCGTTGCGCAGCGCGTAGGGCGATCCGCCGAACATGCCGCTTCGCGACTGCATATGCTTGACGTTTCCACCCGCGCAAAAGGCCTTGCCGGCGCCGGTCAGGATCACCGCCCTGACGCTCGCATCGCGCGTCATCTCCGCGCAGAAGGCCGCGATCTCCTCGCTATGCGCGGTCTCGGAAATCGCGTTGCGTTCTTCGGGCCGGTTCAGCGTGGCGATCACCACCGGTCCGTCGCGTTCGACGAGAAGGAAATTCTGCATCCGGGCCAAACTCCAAATGAATTGCACGCGCGCGTATGATTATCGCCTAGGACGCTGCGATGATCTCGGCTAATATTGAATGGCTAGATTTCGATATTCAGAGGCTATCATGGACCTTCGCCAGCTCCGCTATTTCATCGCGCTTGCCGAAACGGGCAATTTTCACCGTGCCGCCGAGCGTCTCAACATGGCGCAGCCGCCGCTCTCGGTTGCCATCCGCAAGCTTGAGGAGGAGCTCGGGACGCCGCTGTTCGAGCGGGAAAGCCGCGGCGTCCGCCTAACAGACGCGGGCCGGGCCGCGCTTCCGACGGCGCGCGCCGCGATCGAACAGGCGGCGCTCGTCCGCGAGGTCGTCCGGCGCGGCGCGCTCGGCGAAAGCGGCAGCATCTCGGTGGGCTTCGTCGGTTCGGCGATCAGCGCCGCGCTGCCGCGCATCATTCCGGCCTTTCGGGCGCGATATCCCGAAGTGGACCTCAGGCTCGAGGAGATGACAAGCGCTTCGATCGCCGAGGCGCTGGGCGCGCGCAGTATCGATGTGGGGCTGGTGCGCTTGCCGCTGATGAAGCCGGGCGACCTCACGGTGTCGGTCATCGAGCGCGACGAGCTTGTCGCCGCGCTCCTCGTCGACCATCCGCTCGCGCGGCGCAGGACGCTTCGGATCGCCGATCTCGCGGGCGAGGCGCTCGTTCTCCACGGTCCCGTCAGCGTGCTGCGTTCGGTGGTCATGCTCGCCTGCCAGCGGGCGGGTTTCGCGCCGCGCATCGCGCAGGAAGCCACCCAGGTCCAGACGATCCTCAGTCTCGTCCAGTCGGGTCTCGGCATTGCGCTTGTTCCCGCCGAGATGGCGCGCATCGCGCCCGAGGGCGTCAGACTCCTGAAACTGGCGGAACCGCTGTCGATCGAGATGGGGGTCGCGATGCGCCGCGACGCCGACGCGCTCGTGCGCAATTTCGTCGCGGTCGCGTGCGCGGTCAGTGATAGCTGATCGGTATCAAAACGCACAAATCAAATATTTGTTACCGCGCCGAGCATCCGCCATGCCGCGAGGGCGCACGCCTCGCTGCGCCGCCTGGCATGGGAGACGACCCTTGTTCGACACCTTGACGCTTGCCGCGCTCCCCGCCGAGGATGAGGATCTTCGGCCGGCAATCCGCGCCATCGCGCAGGAAGCGGTAGCGGACCGTTCCATCGATATTCGGGCGCGGTCGTGGGCGGGCTTTGACGCGACCTTCAGCAGGCGCCTCGGCGAAGCGGGATTTCTCGGCCTCACGTTGCCGAAGCGTTACGGGGGCCATGAGCGCGGCCCGTTTGCGCGCTTCGTCGTCGTCGAGGAACTGCTCGCGGCCGGCGCACCTGTCGCGGCGCACTGGATTGCCGACCGGCAGAGCGCGCCGCTCATCCTGAATTATGGCACCGAGCCGCAGCGCGAGCATTATATTCCGCGCATCTGCCGCGGCGAGATTTTCTTCTGTATCGGGATGAGCGAGCCCGGCTCGGGCTCGGACCTTGCGAGCGTTCGCACGCGCGCCGAGCGCACCGCCGGCGGATGGCGCGTCAATGGCCAGAAGATATGGACGACCAACGCGGTCCACAGCGACTATATGATTGCGCTCGTCCGCACCTCTGGCAGCGCCGAGGACCGGCATGCCGGGCTTTCGCAGCTCATCATCGACCTGAAAGCGCCGGGCGTCACGGTTCGGCCGATCGTCGACCTGGCGGGTGACGCGCATTTCGCCGAGGTCTTCTTCGAGAATGTGGATTTGCCCGAGGATGCGCTGATCGGCAGCGAGGGCGAGGGCTGGAAGCAGGTCACCGCCGAGCTCGCGTTCGAGCGCAGCGGTCCCGAACGCATCTATTCGAGCATCATTCTCCTCGACGCGTGGATCCGCCATCTTCAGGCCGTGGGCCGAGACGATGCCGCGACGCTCGCGCTGGTCGGCGATTGCACGGCGCGGCTCGCGACCTTGCGGGCGATGTCGATCGCCTGCACCGCGCGCCTCGCGCTCGGCGAAAGCCCGGTGACCGAAGCCTCGCTCGTCAAGGATCTCGGAACCGGGTTCGAACAAGATCTGCCGCTCCTCATCGGCGACGATCTTGCCGCGTATCCCGATGAAGCGGTCGGCGCGGACCTTCACCGGACGCTGCAATATGTGTCGCATGTCGCGCCGAGTTTCTCGCTGCGCGGCGGAACACGCGAGATCTTGCGCGGCATCATCGCGCGCGGAATGGGGCTACGCTGATGGACTATAGCGATATTCTCGAACCCTTCGACCGCATGCTGGAGCAGGTCTGCGAACCTGCGGCGGTGCGCGCGATCGAAGCTGGCGGCTCGCCCGACGAAATGTGGAACGCGATCGCGCAGTCGGGATTTCTCGACGCGCTGGTGCCCGAGGAAGCCGGAGGGTTCGGACTTCCTGCCGCCGCCGTCCAGCCGCTCTGGCAGGCGCTTGGCCGCCACGCCATCCCGCTTCCGGTCGGAGAGACGATGATTGCGCGGATGTTGCTGGCCGAAGCCGGTATAGCGGCTCCCGACGGGCCGATCGCGCTCGCCTCCGCGCCGCCGGGCATCGAAATTGTCGTCTCGCTCGGCCGCGTCGCGCATCACGCACTTGTCGAACAGCCGGGAGGTGTCGCGCTCGTCGGACTCGATGCGGCCGAAGGCCGGGAGGAGGAGGAGGGCGCCGCCGCTGGGCTTGCGGGCCGCTTCGCCTGGGGGCGGCTCGAACCGGCCCTTGCGGCGCCCGCAGGCGGGCTTCGGGCGCTTGCCGCGTTGCTTCGCGCCTCGCTCATCGCGGGGGCATGCGAGAGACTGGTCGCGATGACGGCGGCCTATGCGAACGAGCGCGTCCAGTTCGGCAAGCCGATCGGGCGGCAGCAGGCGCTTCAGCAGCAGATGGCGGTGATGGCCGAAGAAGCGGTTGCGGCGCGGATCGCGGCAGCGCTCGGCTGCGCGGGCGGACTGCCGCCTTCATTCGCGGCCGCCGCGACCGCGAAGTCGGTCGCGAGCAGGGCGGCCGTTCGCGTCGCCGCGACCGCGCATGCGGTGCATGGCGCGATCGGCATCAGCGCCGAGCATGATCTCCAGCTCTACACGCGGCGGCTCCACGAGTGGCGGCTTGCCGACGGGTCCGAAAGCTATTGGAACCGTGTTCTCGGGGCTATCCGCCTCGGCGACACAGCGGGGTCGGTAGACTTCGTGCGCACCGCCTTGGCGGCGTAGGCCCCGCGCGGGGCATCGCGCGTATCGCGCGCGGCGGGCGCAGTTGGCGCAAACAGACCATCGACGCCCGCGGCGCGGCCCTTCGCTTTTCGTTTCGTTTGCCGCTTGGCGCTGCGCACCCGGCATGGCATTGAGCGCCGGAGCGGGAAAAGGGGTGGAGCGCGTGCAGACAAGATTACGCACCGTCGTCGGCGCCAGCATGATCGGCACGATGATCGAATGGTTCGATTTCTTCATCTACGGCGTCGCCGCCGCGCTTGTCTTCAACAAGCTCTTCTTCCCCGAGTTCGACCCGCTCACCGGCACGCTGCTTGCCTTCACCAGCTATGCGCTCGGCTTCTTCGCGCGCCCGCTCGGCGGCATCATCTTCGGTCATTTCGGCGACCGGATCGGCCGCAAGAAGCTGCTGATGCTCAGCCTCGTCATCATGGGACTTTCTACCGCCGCGATCGGGCTTCTGCCCACCTATCAGCAGATCGGCATCGCGGCGCCGATCCTGCTCACCCTGCTTCGCATCCTCCAGGGTTTCGCGGTCGGCGGCGAGTGGGGCGGGGCGGTGCTGATGGTCGCCGAGACCGCGCCCGCCCGGCGCCGCGGATTCTGGACCGCTTTCCCGCAGATCGGCGCGCCCGCCGGCAATCTCCTTGCCGCCGCGGTCTTCGCGATCGCGACCGCATCGCTCTCGGAGGCCGACTTTCTCGCCTGGGGCTGGCGCCTTCCATTCCTGTCTTCGGTTGTTCTCGTCTCCATCGGCTGGTGGCTGCGCCGCGCCGTCGCCGAGAGCGTGGTCTTCGAGCTCGAGAGCCGCGCCGCCGGCGTCGAGCGCTTCCCGCTCGCCGAACTCTTCCGCCGTTCGAAGCGCGCGCTCCTCGAGGGCGCGGCGCTCCGCTTCGGCGAAAATCTCGCCTATTATATCGCCGCCACCTTCGCGATCACCTATTTCGCCGAAATCCGCGGCGGCGAGCGCGACATCATCCTGAACGCGGTGCTGATCGGCGCCGCGATCGAATGTCTCACCATGCCGCTGTTCGCACTGGCCAGCGACCGCTGGGGCCGGCGGCCGGTCTATCTGGCGGGCGCGCTCGCGATGGCCGCCTCCTTCCTCTTCTTCTTCGGCTGGCTCGACACGCTCGACCCGGCGACGACGATCATGGCGGTAACGCTGACGATGGTGGCGCACGGCGCCATGTACGCCCCGCAGGGTGCCTTCATCGCCGAGCTGTTTCCGACCCGGCTGCGCTATTCGGGCGCCTCGGTCGCCTATCAGGCGACCTCGATCCTCGCCGGCTCGCTGGCGCCGATCATCGCGCTCGCGCTCTACCGCCATTTCGAGGCGAGCTGGCCGGTGGCGGCCTATGCGATCGCAGGCTGTCTCGTCACCGCGGCTTCGCTCTTCTTCGTCCGCGAAACGCGCGGGATCGATCTCAGGGACGCGGGGTAGCTGGCGGATCGCAAAAGTTCAGCGCTCGCCGATGGGCTGCAGCCGTGGCCGCAGCCCATCGGACCTGAACTACCGTTTGCCTAGGTTGTGCGGAGTTTGCGGAGGCTTTCGATATCTCCGCAGCAAAGAACAGGCATGGCTTCGCGCAACTTCTCATCGGGCCAATCCCACCAACGCAGCTCGAGGAGGAACGCGATTACGTCATCCTCAAAGCGTTGCCTGATCACACTGGCGGGGTTGCCGCCCACGATAGCGTATGGGGAGACGTCGCGTGTTACGACTGCCCGGGTTCCGATAACCGCGCCATCGCCGATCCATCGGTCTGGTGACCAGCGGCCGGCGCGGGCTGCGGTTGGGCCCTGGACGTGGTCTGCAACACGCCGCGACCGACGCTGGCGCGAGCCAATATTCTGACGACGATTATTTGGCGCTTCCATACAATCCCGGACGCGTCCGATCGTCTAACGGCGCCCTGCGACCCAGAAGAGCTCATCCTCGTCGAGGAGGAATTCTTCACAACTGGCGTCCGTCCGGCATCGTGCCGGGCGGGCGCCATTTCTTTTGCACCCATATCTTCATCGCACCTTGGGTCCCTGCCGCAGGCCACTCCCGCCGCCGTCCTGCCACGGCGCTGCGCGCCCGCAATGGGCTGCGCCCATCCTCCGCTCCGCTGCGGCCGCTGGTGCGGGCGCGCTGCTGGCGCCGCGGCCTGACTTGCGGCGCGGGAATGGCCCGCTCAGGCAGGAGACATATCATGGGCGCGATCGGCATGGTCAGCGGCACATTCGAAAAAGGCTTCGTCGGCGAGATCCGGACCTTGTCGATCAAGGCGAGGATCGAGATTCGTCCGAACCGCGGCAAGGACAAGGGTGTCCAGCCCGATTTCCGGATCTGGGCCGACGATGTCGATGTCGGCGCGGGCTGGCTGCGCGTCGGACGCTTGTCGGGCGAGACCTATGTATCGCTGGCCTTCGAGGCACCCGAGTTCGGCCAGCGGCGGCTCTATGCGAACCTCGGCCGGGCCGCGGGGCAGGACAATCCCGACTGCTATGCCATCCTCTGGAATCCGATGGATTGAGCAGGTGGCCGGACCGCACCGAGGAAAGCACCCGGACCGGAGACAATCCGGGTGCAACCCTCGCATCAGCTTGTTAGGGTAACCGCGATGCGCAGCAATATCGAACATCTTCCCGCACAGAAGCAGCGCGAGCTCGAACGCGTCGTCGAGATCATCTTCGAGGAATTCGAGGACGCTCTGGCGCTCGCGACGCAGGACTGGAAGCGAAAGGGGCGCATCTCCAAGATCATTCTCTACGGCAGCTATGCGCGCGGCGGCTGGGTCGACGAGCCCCACACCGCGAAGGGCTACCAGTCCGACTATGACCTGCTGATCATCGTTAACGACAAGCGGCTGACCGATCGCGTCGAATATTGGTCGAAGCTCGACGACCGGCTGATCCGTGAGCTGACGATGACCAAGTCGGTGCGCACGCCGGTCAATTTCATCGTCCACAGCACTGACGAGGTGAATCGCGGCCTCGCCGAGGGCCGCTATTTCTTCATGGACATCGCGCGCGACGGAATCGCGCTGTATCAGGCGGTCGACGATGATCTACCCGAGCCGCAGCCGAAGACGCCGCATGCGGCGCTCGAGCTGGCGCAGGAGTATTTTGACGAGTGGCTTGCCAGCGGTTCGGAGTTCTTTGAAACTGCTCAGTTCGCCGTCAGCCGTGGATGGTCGAAGAAAGCTGCCTTTCTACTCCATCAAGCTGCAGAGAGTTATTATCACTGTGCGCTCTTGGTCTGCACCTTCTACACCCCGCACGTCCATAATCTCGCCTTCCTGCGTACGCAGGCGGAAAGGGTCGATCCACGGCTGCATGACGCTTGGCCGCAGGAAGCGAAGACGGACCGCGCTCGCTTCGAGAAACTCAAGGACGCTTATGTGAAGGCGCGCTATTCGAAACATTACCGGATCACCGAAGAGGAACTGGCCTGGCTCGGGGAGCGCGTGTCGGTGCTGGCCGGGATTGTAGAGGCAGTGTGCCGCGAACGGATCGCGCAGCTTGCCGACACCGCGCGGATTGCGGGGTAGCGGGGGAGGCGGTCACCCGCTTCGCGCCCGTTTCGCGCAATTCCTGTCGATACCGCGAAGTCCTGAGAACCTTATTTTGCTGGAACGATATCAATTTGATCTGGGCACCGTCAGTGTCGGCGGGCGGTGCAAGCGGGGACTTGATTCCAGCTCTGGGAGTCGGCGGGATTGCATTTGCAGCAAAATGCTCTCCTGGTCGGAGTGACGACATTTACGTGCAAATAATCTGAACATGTCATTCTAATGTAATAGAATAATTGAGGAATTTAGTTCCGGATCGGCCAGGGGGAATCATGCGACTGACGGATCGTTGCCAAAGGGCTGCTCAAACCACCGCTTTGGCAAGCTTGCTGATGGCTGGGAGCGTCGCATCAATCCCGGCACAGGCCCAAGATCAGCAAGGCCAGCAATGCTTGTATGAAAAAAGAGCGAATTTTGTCCATTCACAAGCTTCGGCGCGTTTCGGTGGCGTCGCCTCATTCGAGGCGGCCGAGTATATATTTGCCCTGCATAGCGACATGGTTCGGTTGCGCATCATCTTGACCGCCGCTGCCGAATCAAATGACAACCCCAAGACCAGTATCGCTTTTATAGCTGAAGACGCAGATGAAGCTTCGCTTCATGACCTGTACGAAGAGATCGACCCGCCGGACCTGATTCCTATCGAGCGGTTGCGCATACTGGACGAAGTAAACGCAGCTTTTCTGGATTGGCGACGCGACCGACAGCCCGCCGATAAGCCGCACCCGAACCCACTCATTATTGCCGAACCCGGTAGCCAGCTGGAACGAAGCATGTTGACCGGGACGCCGTTCTGGATTGAAGTTACAGTGAAAGGCGCCGGTGTATCTACCCAACGGGTGCGTAGCCTGAAGCTAGGCCGTGCCTTTGCTGATGCCCGAGTGAAGGCTAACGACCTGGTGGCGCAGGCGCATGATGGCCGGTGCACGCTAGTTCCATGATTTTCCTTATCCGGCCGCGCACGCAGAGTGTTAGCGACGTGCGACGCGTGGCCTGACCGAGAGTCTGGGCACAGGCAGCGACAGCTTTGCGCCTATCTAAGCCGTAGCCAGGCGCGTCGCCGCCGCCCAAAACCTGCCGTTCGCGCATGACGGATCGTCGGAAGCAAAAGAGATTGCTCACGACGCCGATCTGGGTTGACCTTGCGTCTGGAGATGTTTTCAACAACGAAAGTCGGACGTAGAAATGGACTGGAGAGCGCATGAAAGTTTTTCTCAGTTATCCGTCCGAGCATCTCGAAGCCGCGGTGGAAGTAAAGAACTTCGTAAGATCAGTTGGAGCCGAGTGCTGGTTTGACAAAGACAGCCTCGTTGCTGGCGAGGATTGGGATCGTGCCCGACATCAAGGCCTCGTCGAGGCTGACGTTTTTCTGGTTCTCTGTGCTGCGCAAACGACGGGACGCAATGGCGTCTATCAGCGTGAAATAAACGAAGCGCTCGAACTCCAGAGAGATCGCCGGCTAGGCACAATCTATATTATACCTTTGCGTCTGGAGAATGCGCCGCTGCCTTCCGAACTGGGGCGGCTCCAATTCGTAGATCATTTCGAAGACGCCTGGCGACGCAAGCTCGCCGTGGGACTTGCCCGAGCGACGACCGAGAAAGGAGAAAGTGTGCCAGCGGCGCTTGCCGTTGCGGCAACCCAGCCCGAGGAAGGAGGCTCGATCGATCACTCGATTTTGGAGGAGCGACCCGAAGGTAGTTATGAGCTCAACTGGTTCACGTATTCGATGGAAGGTGAGTATTGGGACTTTGTGAATGGCGTAATTCGTTCGAAGGCTCTTGGTGGACTGTACGAAACGCGGCGTCAGATGGCCGAATGGTGGCAAACATCGGGATCAGACTGGACTATGACGATCTCAGAGTTTCACCGCCGCGACAGGCTCGTCTCACTCGTCATCGCTACCTCAAGCTACTTTTCGCGAGCCGCGCACCCTAACCATGGCCTCTTCACGATAAATTTTCTCGGCGAAGAGGCGGGCATCGTCGGTGCGCAAGATCTGTTCGAAACCACGGGTGAAGGCTTTTCATTTTTGACCGAGTATGTGAATCTCGACCTTCGGCGCCAATATGCGAGCAGTGGCGAGAAGATCGATATTACAAGCTATGCCGAAACCTACGGTTGGGAATTTTTTGAGCATTTCAACTTTAACGAAGCTGGGATGCGCTTGAATTTGTCTGCGGCTTCCGGGTTGCCCCACGCGCTCGGGATGCATGAGGTTTACATCCCATGGGAGCACGTTGGGCAATTTCTTGCTCCGGTTTCGCGCCGAATTTTGCTTGGCATAGAAAGGCACGGAGGGGGAGAAATTGAAGAAGAGACGGACGCGACGAATACTATGCCCTGAGTGCTTTCGTGATGTTGGACTTGCTTTAATGGCGAGAGATTTAGCTGAAGGTCGCGGTAATTGTAGGAATTGCGGAGCGCGAAATATTCCGCGCCTTTCACCGGACGGAGCGCGGTGGCTGGCCCAAAGCTTCTTCGTGAACGGAAGCCTTCATCGCCCCGACTATGGCGCTGCTCCGATCATACAATTCAACAACCTACAATCGGGATCGCTGGATCTCGTTGGCGACGTTGCGCACGACGCCGAACTGCTCGAAAGAGAGCTTGGGATCGGGTTCTTCTATTACGGGCCCCGATTGTGGATGGTGGGGCTAACCGAACCACTTGAGGCACTGCAAAAACAGAACGAGCGTGACATTGTCATTAAACGCATCATTGATGAGTTTCCGGTAAAGTTACTTCCGCCCGACCAGCATTTTTACCGTGTTCGAAAAGCGCCGGATAGCCCTGCAGATCCCCGGCAATATGATGCCCCGCCGATACACTTCGCCGGCCACGGTCGGCTCGACGCGAAACGACGCCCGGTCCTCTACGGATCACAGGATCTCGAGGTTTGCGTTCACGAGTGCCGTTTTACCGCAGAGGATGAGCTCTATGTCGCTACTCTGCGGCCTTCGCGCCCTCTTAAGCTGCTCGACCTTGCCAGCGGGATTTTTGAGGAGGTCAGCGAGTTCGAAAGTATTGATTTGGCCGTTCACATGCTTTTCTTGGCCGGCGCGCACTCTTATCCCATTAGCCGAGCGATTGCGAAGGCAGCGATGGAAAGGGGTTTCGACGGGATCATTTACCCCTCCTATTTCAGCATGCTGCACACAGGAGGAAGACCATTCGAGACAATGTACGGCATTTCGCTTCGCATGATCCGCGATACTCGGGCTTTTGAGCAATCAAAGATCATTTCGAATCTAGCAGTATTTGGGCGGCCGATTGCGAAGGGAGATGTTGTCGTTGCTGGCATAAACCGGTTGATGATCAATCAAGTCCGCTACAGGTTCAGCCTTGGCCCTGCAGACCCTGGGAATTGACGAAGCCAGAGTCGCTTCCGCTCAGCGGTGTAGGTCTGACCTAAAGCTTAACCATCGCAGAGCGGGAAGCGATTGGTTAGGCACAGTCGCATAAGCGATGCCACGGTAGGCTATTCCAAGGGATGAGCGAAAGTACCTGTCCGACATAAACAGCTGCGAACACCCAAGGTACGAGACGCTCGACCTTGTGAAACGGTTTGTGACGTTCTCCTTCACCCGTCGGATCGAGTAGTTTCCATTCGGCATGAAAGGGCTGCTCGACAAGGCGGTTCTCGATATCGTGGATCACCTCGAATTTCGCGGCGTTGAGCGTCTTGTAGCTTTGGATATTTTGATGCCACAACAGGCAGATAACAAGGCCCGCGAGGACGATGATGAGGAAAGTCGGCGTCGAGATTCCCAGAGTCTTGAGATAGGCTGATCCGCCGACGAGCGCGCTGTTGACTGACAGGTAGAAATTATTCGCGGCCTGCCGACGCTGGCTAACCCGATCGGACATTTCGACGACCAGCTTGTAGATTTCAAGGCGTTCCGTGCGGTCCGCAGTGGTAGGTCCCGTCTTGCCGGTCATAGTCGGGCCAAGAAACGCGAGATGTTGTCCCAAGTCCAGTCAAGGACCGAAATGCCTGCGAGCTCCGCCGGTAGCAGATAGGGGCGCTGATCCTGGGTTGCATACATACCGATGAGAGGGATGCGCTCCGCACGCGCCGTCGCAATCTCGAATAGCTGCCCAGAGGCTCGGGCGGTGTTTCGTGTGACAAACGCGATCATGCCGTCGCAGCCCCTGATTCTGGTTCGGCAGCGGTTTCGCCAATCGGTTTCCCAAGGCTGCTTTACCGACATATCGATCCATTCGAAAGGCGTCCGGGCGTTATTAGCTTGCCCGACAAGTCGGTCGCGAGCCCATTTATCCTCGATTGCAAACGCAATAAAGATGCGGTGGTGCCTTGCCATCATCCCCCCTTCCCCGATGGAAACATAAAAGATTGCTTGTTGGAAGCAAGCTGGGGAGGGGGCGCGGATCTTGGACGAGTCCGGCCCAGGATTTCACAGCGTTAATACGGCCCTAGCGCTTGCATTTGAGCGATCAGGCCGCGGCCGGTATCGTCCAGCAGGGAGTCCATTTCGTCGTCCGACCGGCCCTTGTACGAAACCTGCTTACCTCGGCGCCATGGCAGCCGGCTCTTAATGGCCGAGGGTGGATCGAACATCGCGAACGTCACACCGAACAGATCACTAGGCCATTTAACTGCGTTGCGTCCGAGACGCGGAGTGACAATGAATGTCCGCTCGCGCCCAATCGCGCCCATTGCAAGCCCGATCTCGAAGATCATATTATCGCGTGGCGATAGTTGACGCACGTTGCGAGACTCGGTCCAGTCATCGTCTCCGGTGACAAGTACGGCAAAATCGATCTTTCCGATCACCGCTTCGAGGCTTTCGATCACTGTTCGGGAAGCCTCGAAAAGTTGGGGGTCGTTCCAGATCGAGACGGTCGCCCAGTCACCCGCAAATGCCCGCTTTAACGCTTGCGCAACAGGCAACGCTTCGCTGGTGGATCCGATGAAGATATTGGGAAGCGCATTCCTGTTGCGAACCCGAGCTGTATGCTCGCGGAGCCGGTCGGCCAGTGACCGTGCAATGTTCCGCCACAAGTTCGTTCCGTCCTGATCGGCGATTTTGCGACCGTGTGCGCCTTCGAGCCTTGCGACGACGGTTCGTTCGGTCGCGATTACGTCGGCTGACCGGCCTGCCTCGGGATCGATCATTGCCAACTCGCCGACATGCGTGCGCGCAAGACGCTTCTGAATCACTCGGTTCTGCGCACAGATATTAGCACTGCCCTCAAGGATGAAAAAGAGATCGTCGCCGCCACCTTGCTGCGCGATGATCTTTTCGCCAACCTCGTAATCCTCGACCTGGACGACGCGCACCAGCTCCGCGATCGTATTGGGATCGTTGCAAAGGATTTCCTGCCGCCCGAGTGCATCGGCGAGCCTCTGTTGCCCGGAACTTCCTTTATAGTCTTCATTCGGCGTGGGCATGAGCGTCTCCCAAAGGGCAAGTCGGGATAGTGTGGCAGCAGGGCCGAAGTTTGCGCGCGGCTTCGACGAAACTGTGCTCGCTGGCGCGCCGCCGAGCTTCCTGCGCGATTAACTCAGCGACGGCTTTGCACGTATCGCAACCGGGATCGATCGGTATAGTCCCGTCCTCTCGCGGGAGAGGGAAGTCAGGATGCGTGTTTTCGCAACTTCCTTCAACGACCGTTGGAAGATCGCCGGCGAGCCAACCTTCCCGATGCTCGATCGCGACGTTGTAGGCGGCGGAAAGGCCGGCGCGTTCGGCCGCCTTTTCGGCGTCGAGTTGGCGGTAAGCGGCGTCACCGTGCGAGAGGCCACGGCCAGTCGGCCAGCGCTTGTTTCGCTCGGCGAATTGCTGAGCGAGAAGATAGGCGCGAAGACCGTTCCAGAAGCGCTCGACATCCGCCTCGGTCTCGATCGCGGGACGATCGAGGCCGAGGCAGAAGCTTCCATCATAATTGATGTGGCGTTCGGGGCATGTGCGTGGAAGCCGGCCTCCGCAAATCGTTTCCCGCACCGTGCCGGACGGGTAATCCGTTTCGATCAGAAGATCGAAATGATCCCCCGGAGCGCCGCTGAGCAGCCGCGGCGCAGCATCGATCCGAAGCCGGCCTTCGCAAACGTCGTGCAATATTACCCAGTCTGGCAGGCTGCCTACGAGCAGCGTGGCGAGCGAGGTCACGGTACAGCGTGGTGCCGCTCGGCAGGCACAGGCTCGGGTGCTGCAGCCGCCGCGCGCGACCCCGGGTCCTGAAAGGCGATATCGTCGTAAACCAGCTCGGTGGCGACCTGGCTCGGAAAGAACGCCCGCACCGTGGGCGAAGCCTGCGCATAAGCGGCATCGCCGATCCGCGTTTCGTCGCCATCGCACACCGACTGACAGGCTTCGGACCCGATCGTTGCCTTGCTCGAGGCAACGCGAACCGACCGCTCGCCGCGGATCCCGATGCGGCTGATGGGCGTCGGCCCTAGTTCGAAGCCGATAGCAAGACCGAGTTGGCCCACGCCCGAAAGTAGATCCCGGCAAAGGTGGAACGACGAGCGCAGCGCGCCGGCGCATTGGGCCGCACTGTCTACGCTGTCGCGCTCGTTGACGTTGGTGCCTTCGCCATCGGCAATCAGGCCGTGAATGCAGTCTCCAATGAAACGGACTTTTCGGCCGTCAAAATCATCTTGGATTACGGCATTGAGTTCGCTGCGGATGACATGCAGATTGCGAACTGCGTCGGCAACCGAGTGGCTCACGACTGCACTATCGATATAGTCGGTATAGCCATCGATGTCGGCGAATATCGATACTAGCGCCATGCGAACGCTGTTGCTCGGCATCAGAACCTGATAATCGATTGAGCGCAGGGGCAGCCTGTGCTCGTGGAACAGGAAGTCGCTTGGCCCAGCGGTTTTCGCGCGGTGTTCGCGGATATCGGCTTGCCAAGTCGCGACGCGGCGAACGGCGTCGGTTTCGAGTTCTTCGAAAGTCGACCCCAACCGACGATCGGCTTTCAATATTTGAGCCAGTTCGTTCTGAGTGGCCGCAGGCACCTGTTCAAGGGCCACATGCGCGCCGGCGAGCCCGAAGATCGCACGGATGCCAGGCGAGACAAAGACGCCGGGTTCGCTGCCGTCTGCTAGCTTTGCTGCGTGATTGGCTGCCGAGCCGATGAACAATGGCTCGCGCTCATCATGACGACCGGAGTCTATTGCGACGCAGGCGCCAGCGTCGATGCCAACTCGAAACTTTGCTTCCAGCCCGCCGTCATAGAGGGTGCGGTTGGCCCGCTGCGACAACGCCATCATGTCAAGCGCGAGGCGTAGACCGCGGGCGACGCGTTCCGCTGCGAAGTCTGGCCCCGCCGGCTCAGCGATTACGGCATGGAGCCGCGCCCCGTGAAAATCGACCCGCTGGGCGCCGGCGTCCTCGACAACCCGATCTAGCGCGGCATAATGGAGATGAAGGAAGGCGAGGGCTCGGCGGTGGCTCGCTTCTGTTTCGCGCCCTTCGTCGAGCCGCTGCTCATCATAGTTGACGAGATTAACGTAAATCTGGACCGTGTCTGCGACGACCGCGACACCAGCCGGAAGATTGTAGAGCGGGTTGCCGGCAGGGGCATCTCGACCGAATTCGCTCCGCATCGCCTTGATACGCGAGGCAAAACCTGTGTCGTAATTCTCTACCCTAACTTGCGGCGCTTCCGCAGCGAACCTGGCAATGCGACTGTGCGCGCGGCTGTAGTTCCAGCTCATTCAACCCTCCTCGATATTCCCTATTTGTTCATATGGGGTCGCGCGCCGCCGCGTGAAGAGGGCGTCGTGAAAAAGATGATCCGATTTGACACAGATCGCCCTTCACAGCGTCGACGCGTTCCGATCTGGGCTCAAGGGCACAGTCTCGACGGTCAGTCTGCTTTTTCATATGGAGGTTGTTCAGGGGGTAAACATCACATGAGTATTGCCGACGATATCACGTCTAATTCAAAAGCGACGTTTGGAACTGCCTGGTCTGTTAGAAAAGGAACGGTTGTTCCAGATCCGAAGGATTTGAAGCTCTCGAATGATGCAGTTTACTTCGATCGGGCGACTGTCGTTTACGCTGATCTCGACGGCTCGACTAACCTTGTCTCCTCCACCAAATGGGAGTTCTCGGGGCAGGTTTACAAAACTTTTCTTTACGCGGCGTCGCGACTGATCCGGAAACACGGCGGTTCGATCGTTTCTTACGATGGGGATCGAGTGATGGGGATCTTTATATCGAAAAGGCAATGCAATGAGGCAGTCTCCTGCGCATTGGAGCTAAACTACGCCATCAAGAAGCTGCTGCAGCCCGAACTCGAGAAGAAATGGACCACTGACTTCAAAATACGCCACGTCGTGGGAATTGACACGTCGGAGATCAGAGTCGCGAGGACCGGCGTCCGCGGTGACAATGACCTCGTCTGGATCGGGAATTCAGCAAATCTTGCTGCCAAACTGACGGCGCTGAGCGCGGACTACCCGATCTGGATAACGGACCGGGTTCACGCCTATCTCGACAATCCCCAGAAGTTCGGCCCGCAAGGAGAGAATATTTGGAAGGGGTGGAATTGGACGGAGCATAACAAGGACCAAATTTACTCCACCACCTATTGGAGAACCTTTTCGTGACCGGAATTTCGACCAGTTTTTCGGCGAAGCCGGTTCTAGCAGTCGGCACGCCGAATGCCGGACGGGGAGTCGCGGACCTGTCGCAGATTCGACGGCAGCTAAAGCGCTGTGACTAATATGTCTTGATCGAGCTCGCCGTCTGCATTTCACGATCGGCGGCCGAAAGCAGCCTGTCCGCGATCGGCCAGAAAAGCATGAAGTACGCGATCGCAGGCTGTCTCGTCACCGCGGGCCGCTGGCCTTCGTCGGCGAAACGCACGGTATCGATCTCGGGGAAGCGCGGTAGAGAGCATCAGCTCGGCCGGCTGGTCTCCACGTCTATCGGCCGGCTGGTCTCCACGTTTATCGGTCGGCCTGCTTGTCGAGCCGCGCGCGAAGTGCTGCCTTCATGATTTTTCCGTTGGCGTTGCGGGGCAGGGGTTGCGCCTCGAAATGGAAGCGCTCGGGAACCTTGTAGTCGGAGAGCCTGGCCGCGCACAGCGTCTGGAGCTCTTCCGCGATTGCATGGTCATCAGCGTGGATGAAGGCCTCGACGCGCTCGCCCAGCACCGGGCAGGGCCGTCCGACGACGGCCACCTCGATCACGCGTTCGTCCGAGCATAGAATGTTCTCGACTTCCGCCGAGTATATTTTGAAACCGCCACGATTGATCATGTCCTTCTTGCGGTCGTGAAGGGTCACAAATCCCTTGTCATCGACGCTGCCGATATCCCCGGACTTCCAGTATCCGCCTGCAAATTCCTTCGCATTCGCGTCCGCATTGTTCCAATAGCCGGGAATGACCATCGGGCCGGCGATCCATATCTCGCCGGTCGCGCCCTTCGCACATTCGCGGCCCTCTTCGTCGACGATGAGCAGATCGCAGCATGCCACCGGAAGTCCGACCTGCGTGCAGCGCGCGGCGGCGGCGTCGCCGGGCATGATGACCGCCGGCGACGTCGTCTCGGTCGCGCCATAGGTATTGTGCAGCGTGAGGCCGGGAAGCGAAGCCGCGAGGTCGGCAACGGCCGAAGGCGGCATCGGCGCGCCGCCGAAGCCACCCACGCGCCAGTTCGCCAGGCGGACCGGGTCGAAGGCCGGGTTCATCAGCACGAGCACATACATGGCCGGGACTAGCAGAGTGTAGCCGATCGCTTCGGCCGCCGCGATATCGAGAAAGGCGCGGGCCTGGAACTGCCGCATGATAACGAGGCAGCCGGCGACATCGACGGTGACCGCGATGAGCGCGACGAGCCCCGTGACATGCGACGCCGGCACCGCGAGCAGCGTGCGCTCGCCCTCGCGGAGTGCATAGTGGCGCCGGAAATGCATGATCGAATGCGCGACGTTGAAATGGGTCAGCACCGCGCCCTTGGGTTTTCCCGTCGTCCCCGAAGTGAAGAGTATCGCGAACGGAGCCTCTTCCTGCACAGGCCCGAATGTTCGCGGATCGGCGCGGGGCAGGGCAATATCGTCGGCAACTTCTATGGCACGCGCAAGTTCCGCGGTCGCGGCGAAGTCCGGCAGGGATGCGTCCCGCTCGTGGAAGAGCAAACGCGCGCCGCTCTCGTTGAGTGCAATTTCGGTTTCATGCGCCGACTGCCGCAGGTTCATCGGTACCGCGATCGCCCCTGCGACGGCGCAGGCATAGAGAAGGACGACGGTCTCGAGCCGGTTGCCTAGCAGCAGCGCGACGCGATCACCCCGCTTGACCCCCATGTCGGCAATCGCGCTCGCGGCGCCGTCGACCGCCGCGCCGAGCTCGCCATAGGTCATGCGCCGTTCGCCATCGACCAGCGCTTCCCGGTCTGGGGCGCGCTCGACCGCCGCGCGAAGCGATGCGGCAAGACTGGCGGGCCGATCCGGATCGCAGCGTATGACGCGGCCGTAATGATATTCGTGGCGAAGGGGCGGAGAGGCGGACTTGCGCTGCATCATGTCGATCCCTTATCGCCGACGAAGCGTGACCGGAAGACGGACGTCCGGGCGGCGAGCTAGGC
>JAEWIL010000023.1 GCA_023387085.1 Pseudomonadota bacterium
AGCCGGTACTGGAAGCTCAAGGTCAGCGAATTCGCGACCTGTCCCGGCTCGACGGGCGTCGCCTTGCCCGCGGCGTCCATCGCCTGAACGCGGACCATCGGCATCGGCGGCTGCGGGCCGCCAAAGCTGCCTTCGCTGATCGATACCAGCTCGGCACCGCGATAGCCCGCGAGCCGCGCATAATCGGCCGCTTTCGCTTCGGCTTCCTTGATCGCCGCACCGCGCGCACCGACAAGCTGTGCGTCGGGGTCTTTCATTCCGAACCACGGACCATCGACGTTGGTGCCGCCCGCCGCGACCAGCGCGTCGAGCAGCGGCCCGATATCGTCGATCTTCGGCGTCGTCGCGCGCACCGTGTTCGAAACCTGATAGCCAAGGAAACGCGGCGGCTGGCCGTCGCCACGGTTGTTATAGTCGTACTGCGGCGACAGGTTGATGCCGCTCGTCTGGATATCCTCGGCCTTGATCCCGCGCGCCTTTGCGGCGGCGATCAGCTTGTCCATCGCGGCAGCATTGGCGCGCATCGCCTCGACCGCGGTCGGGGCGGTCGTCGTGACACCGGCTCCGACGGTCGCTTGGTCGGGACGCGAACGCACTTCCTGGCTGACGCTGAACGAAAGAATGGGTCCCTGCACCGTAGCTGTCGTCACCGTCGATCCTCCCTGCTGGGCAGTGGCGGGCACGGCCGCCATCAGCGCGATACCGGCAGCCATAGCGGTGAGCATTTGCTTCGTCATTTCATTCTCCTGTGGACCGGAGTTCCGGCCGTTCGTGATGGCCACTCCGTAACGCTGACGGAGCAAACCCGTTCCGGCCTTTGCCCTTACAGCGCTTGCATGATGCTGAACGTGTCGGTAGCGCGCCGTTCATCATGGCAGCACCCATTCTTTCCTATGAAGGCCTCGGTCTGGTCCAGGGCAGCGGTTGGCTGTTTCAGGATCTCGACATCTATGTCGGCGCGCGCGACCGGCTCGCGCTGATCGGCCGCAATGGCGCCGGCAAGACGACACTGCTCAAGTTGCTCGCGAACCGCATCGACGCCGACAAGGGCAAACGCACCATCGTCCCCGGCACCCATGTCGTGATGCTCGAACAGGAGCCCGACCTGTCAGCGTTCGAGACGCTGATGGACTTCGCGACGTCGGGCGCCGACGCCCCCGCCGAGCATGACGTCGCGGCGATCGCCGACCAGCTCGGCATCGACATGAGCCGCACCGCCGCCAGCGCCTCGGGCGGCGAACGCCGCCGCGCCGCGATCGCCCGCGCGCTCGCGCAGAACCCCGACGTGCTGCTGCTCGACGAGCCAACCAACCATCTGGATCTCGCCGCGATCGACTGGCTCGAAAACTGGCTCGCGCGCTACACCGGCGCCTTCGTCGTCATCAGCCACGACCGCACGTTTCTCACCCGCCTGACGCGCCAGACCTTGTGGCTCGACCGCGGCAGCATCCGCCGCAAGGAGATCGGCTTCGGCGGCTTCGACGAATGGACCGAAGCGGTCTTGGCCGAGGAAGCCCGCGCCGCGCAGAAACTCGATTCGAAACTGCGGCTCGAGGCGCACTGGCTCGAACGCGGCGTCACCGCGCGCCGCAAGCGCAACCAGGGCCGCCTCGAAAAGCTCAAGGAGATGCGCGCGACCCGCGCGGCGATGATCGGCGGCCCCGGCGTCGCCAAGCTCGGACTTGCCAACGACGACGTCCGCTCGAAATCGGTGATCGTCGCCGACCATATTACCAAGCGGTTCGGCGACCGGACGATCATCAGGGACTTCGATTTCCGCGTCCAGCGCGGCGACCGCATCGGCATCGTCGGCGCGAACGGCGCGGGCAAGTCGACGCTGCTCAAACTGCTCACCGGAGAGATCGCGCCCGACGAAGGCACGGTCACGCTTGCCCCGACCCTCGACGGTATCGTCATCGACCAGCAGCGGAGCCTCCTCGCGCCCGACAAGACGGTGCGCGACATCCTCGCCGACGGCGGCGACTGGATCGAGGTGCGCGGCGTCAAGAAACATGTCCAGGGCTATCTCAAGGATTTCCTCTTTGATCCTGCGATCGCCGAGGCGAGCGTCGGCGCGCTGTCGGGCGGCGAACGCTCGCGGCTCTTGCTGGCACGCGAGTTCGCCCGCGAATCGAACCTGCTCGTCCTCGACGAGCCCACGAACGACCTCGACCTCGAAACGCTCGACCTCTTGCAGGAAGTCATCGCCGATTATGAGGGCACCGTCCTCCTCGTCAGCCACGACCGCGACTTCCTCGACCGCACCGTCACCGTGACCCTCGGCCTCGATGGATCGGGCAAGGTCGATATCGTCGCGGGCGGCTATGCCGACTGGGAAGCGAAGCGCGTGAAGCCCGTCGCCACGAAGGCGAAGACCGCAACCGGCGAAACCACGCCTCCCCCGCACCCACAGGCACGCAAGAAGCTGAGCTACAAGGACCAGCGCGATTACGACCTGCTGCCGGCCCGCATCGAAGCGATCGAAGCCGAAATGGCGAAGATTGAAATTGAACTTTCCGACGGCAGCCTCTTCGCGCGCGACAACGCGCGCTTCAACGCGCTGACCGGCAGGCTCGACACGCTGCGCGACGAAAAGGCGGCGGCGGAGGACCGCTGGCTGACGCTGGCTGAAGAGGTTGAAGCGCTGGGCTAGCCTCCCGTTCCCTCTTGGCACGCCATCGGAAATCGAACATGTCGTGGCCAAGGGGAATAACATGACGAATGACGATAGTCGGCCTGAGTTGCACGGCGTGAGCGGATGGCTTGGATTCCTCGTTGTCGTTCTCGGCATCCTTTCACCGGCGCGCATGTTAATCCATGCAGTTGGAAACATCCGAGAGATCGCCATCCTCGGTCAGATGCTCGGCCCTAACACTTCGACTTATATTCCTTTCAGCTGGGGATTGGTCGCCGTGTCGGCCGCTGGCTCGATCTTTCTGGCATATCGACTGCTGGCGGTTCATCGCTGGTCATCGGTCGGAATCGTCATCACGGGCCTCTGGTGCCTTGCTCTGCTCCCCTCGCTGATCGACGCGGTCGTTAGTTCGATTCTTTTCCCCGAGTTCGCCGGAGCGATGATACCCGAAGCCCTGTCATCCGCCGCTAGATCGAGCATTTCAGCTGCACTCTGGACCGCTTATCTCGTAAAATCGAAGCGCGTGGCGAACACTTACATAACGGACGCCGACGAAACGCGGCGTGTCTTCGGCTGATGCCTCACCCCACCCCGTAAAATCGCGCCAGCCGGTCGAGCGCCAGCCCCAGCACCAGCTTTCCCGAGCGCGCAGGCCACCCCATCGCCTTCTCGGCGCCGCCGAGCGCCTCGCCCGCGCAAATCACGCGCCAGCAGATGTCGGCGAGCCCCGGCCCGACATAGTCGACTGCGGCGTGAAAGCGCCGGCGCGCGTCGATACGCGCCAGCGACGCATCGCTTGCCCGGGCGCCGCCACGTCCCTTCGCCGGTGGCGCCGCATCCCAGCGCATTGTCACCCGCGCCGCGAGGCCCGCCCGCTCATAATCGGCACGCAGCCGTTCGCCCGCCCGCAATTGCCCCGGTGTCAGCATCCCGCGCGATGCCAGCCACGCGATCGGACTCTCGGCCACATTCACCGTTACATGCCGCATCACCTGCGGCCCGGCTTTGCCCGGATCGAGTCGGTCGTCGGGATGGATGCGCGTTTCAAGGCGACGTGCGGTCATGCGATTCTCCTGCAACTGCATGACCGGCTTGACATTGGAATATTTTGTAGGAAAGAGAAAACCGATTTGGTTATTTGAAGGTCCTGCGATGATCAACAGCATCCGCGCCGTGCGCCGTGCCAAGGGTTTGACGCTCGAGGAGGTCGGGCTGCGGTGTGACCCGCCCACGACGGCGCAGACCATAGGCCGCCTCGAAACCGGCACACGCACGCTGTCGCTCGGCTGGATGAACCGCATTGCCAAGGCACTCGGCGTCGAGGCCGCGGACCTTGTCCAGTTGCCGCAGGATACGCAACTCACCATCACCGCGCTCCTCGGCGCCGAAGGCGCGCAGGCACCGACGCGCGTCGAACAGGCGCTTACCGCCCGCCCCGGCGAGGATATGGTGGCGGTGCGCGTCACCTCCTCGATCGGCGATTATCGCGCGGGAGACGAAATCTGGTGCCGCCGGATCGAGCGCGACTGGACCTCGGCGCTCAACCGCGATCTCCTTGTGCCCCGTCCGGCCGGCCGCTTCTTCTTCGCGCGGCTGCTCAACGTCGACGGCGAGAAGCTCCACCTGCTTCCGCTCGGGACCGGCCAGCGCCAGCAGGTCGTCAGCAATCCGCCATGGGCCGCGGTTGCCGTCCGCCTTATCCGCACACTCTAGGTGCCCGCCGACAGCCCTCTGCGCGTCCTGTCGATCGCGACGCTCTTTCCCGACGTCGCGCGGCCGAACTTCGGCCTCTTCGTCGAACGGAGCCTGCGCGCGCTCGCTGCGCAACCGGGCATCGAACTCACCATCGTCGCCCCGCTGGGCCTTCCTCCCTTTCCGCTCTCGCTGCACGGGCGCTATCGGTCGCTTCGCAACCTGCCCGAACGCGAGACATGGAACGGCCTCACCATCCTCCGCCCGCGCTTCACGCTGATCCCCCGCTACGGCGCGCGCTTCAATCCCGCCCGAATTGCCGGCGCCGTTCTCTCTGCGGTGCAAGGCCGGTCCTTCGACGTCGTCGATGCCCAGTTCTTCTATCCCGACGGTCCCGCCGCGATGCACGTGGCGAGGGCCCTCGACCTGCCCTTTTCGGTCAAGGCGCGCGGCGCCGACATCAACCATTTCGGCCATGATCGGGCGACAAAGGCGCAAGTGCTTGCGGCCGCAAGGCGCGCGGCCGGCCTGCTTGCGGTTTCCGAATCGATGCGCGGCGAGATGGCCGAAATCGGGATCGATCCGGCAAAAATCGCGGTTCATTATACGGGTATCGATCGGGATCGTTTTCATCCCGGCGACCGCGCGGCCGCACGGGCCACGCTCGGCATGGGCGAAGCGCCGGCGATCCTCACCGTCGGCGCGCTGATACCGCGCAAGGGCCAGGCGCTCGTCATCGAGGCACTGCCGGCCCTCCCCGACGTTCATTATTGGCTTGCCGGCGCGGGCGCGGAGGAGGGCCGCTACCGTGCGCTTGCCAACCGGCTCGGTGTCGCAGGCCGCGTCCACTTCATGGGCGCGGTTGCGAACGCCGACCTGCCGCAACTCTACCGCGCCGTCGATGCCGTCGTGATGCCTTCGGCCAGCGAGGGCCTCGCCAATGCGTGGGTCGAGGCACTCGCCTGCGGGACGCCGATCGTCATCAGCAACGCGGGCGGCGCAGCCGAACTCGTCACCTCGCCGGTCGCCGGCCGGATCGCGGAGCGGACGCCGGGGGCGATCGCCCAAGCGGTTCGCGGGATCCTGGCGGTCCCGCCGTCAACCGCGGACGTCGCCGCAACCCTTGCGGGACGCTTCGACTGGGACCGTAATGGCCGCGAGCTGGCGGACCATCTCCGTCGCTGCGCCAGCCGTTAGCCCATTACACCACCGCTCCGTCGTCCTTGCGCGTGATGCGCTCGGCGCCTTCGGTCGCGGCGGTCGTGCGCGGAATGAAGCTCTGCGGACCGACCTTCAGCCACACCAGCACCGGCGTCGACATCAGGATCGACGAATAGGTGCCGACGAACACGCCGAACAGCATCGCGGCGGTGAAGCCGAAGATCACGTCGGGGCCGAAGATCAGCAGCATCGCCAGCGCGAGCATCACCGACACGCTGGTCATCACCGTGCGCGACAGCGTTTCGTTGATGCTGAGATTGAGCAGCGGCACGATCTCCATCTTGCGGTATTTTTTCAGATTTTCGCGCACACGGTCGTACACGACGATCGTGTCGTTGAGCGAATAGCCGACAATGGTCAGCAGCGCGGCAATGCTGTTCAGGTCGAACTGCAACTGCGTGACCGCGAAGAAGCCAAAGGTCAGCGCGACCTCGTGGAACAGGCGGCCGAGCGCGCCCACACCGAACTGCCATTCGAAGCGGATCCAGATATAGATCGAAATGCCGAGCATCGCGAGCGCCAGGCTGAGCGCGCCGGTCTGGATGAGCTCGCCCGAGACCTTGCCCGACACGGTTTCGACCGACCCGGTGTGCGCGGTCGGAAAGGCCGCCTTGATGCCTGCGACCAGCTGCTTGCCGGCGCGGTCGGCGACCGTCTTGTCGCCTTCGGGAAGCGCGGTGCGGATCGACACCGCCTTGTCCGAACCGAACTGCTGGATCGTCGGTTCGCCAAGGCCGATGTGGCTGACCTTCTCGCGAATCTCGTCGATCGGCGGCATCGCTCCGGGGAATTCGACGCGAACCGACTGGCCACCGACGAAATCGACGCCGAGGTTGAGCCCCTTGACCGCGACGAGCGCGATCGAGATCGCGACGAGGATGAAGCTCATCGCCGAAGCAAGCTTGCGCCACTTCAGAAAGTCGATGTTCGTGTCGTCGGGGACGAGTTTCAGCAAACGCATGATGTCGTCCTTTCCTTAAATGGTGATCGACGCCGGGCGCGTCTTGTGCAGCCAGCGGGCCGCGAACAGGCGCGTGACGGTGACGGCGGTGAAGACGCTGGTGACGATGCCGATGGTGAGCACGACCGCGAAGCCCTTGATCGGGCCCGAGCCGAACCAGAACATCAGCGACGCGGCGATGACATTGGTGACGTTCGCGTCGAAAATCGCGCGGCTCGCTTCGGAATAGCCGAGTTCGACGGCCTGGAACACCCGCCGCCCGCGTTTCAGCTCCTCGCGTATGCGCTCGTTGATCAGCACGTTCGCATCGACCGCCGCGCCGATCGTCAGCACGAAGCCCGCGATGCCCGGCAGCGTCAGCGTCGCGTTGAAAAACGCCATGATCGCGACGATCAGGAAGATGTTGAAGAACAGCGCGACGTTCGCATAGATGCCGAAGCGGCCATAAACGAGGACCATCAGCGTCAGGACCGAGACGGTCGCGACGATGCCCGCGATCACGCCCTTGCGGATCGAATCGGCGCCGAGTTCTGGCGTCACCGTCCGTTCCTCGACCACCGTCATCTTGACCGGCAGCGCGCCCGAACGCAGCGAGATCGCGAGGTTGTTCGCGGTCGCGACCGAGAAGCTACCCGAAATCTGGGCGCTGCCGCCGAGGATGGGTTCGTTGATATTGGGTGCCGACAGCACGCGGCCGTCCAGAACCATCGCGAAGCGCTTGCCGACATTCTGCGCCGTCACCTTGGCGAAGGTTGCCGAACCCGCCGAATCAAAACGGATGTTGACGACCGGCTGGCCCGATTGCGCATCATAGCCCTGCTTCGCATCGAGCAATTGTTCGCCGCTGATCATGACCTGGCGGCGGAGCACCTCGAACGGTACGCCGGCGCCGGCGCCCTCGGCATAGGGGGCTATTTCGCTGCCGACGGGCACGCGGCCCGCCGCCGCCTCGTTCGGATCGGCGTTGGCATCGACCATGCGGAATTCGAGCCGCGCGGTCTTGCCGATCAGATCCTTGAGTTGCTGCGGGTCCTGCAGGCCCGGCACCTGGACGACGACACGGTCGTCGCCCTGACGAATGATCGTCGGCTCGCGCGTGCCGAGCGCGTTGACGCGCTTGTCGATAATGTCGCGCGCGGTGTCCATCGCATTGGCAATCGCCTGCTTCTGACCCGCCGCGGTCGGCGTCAGCACGATTCGCGTCGTATCGACGACGTCGATCCGCCAGTCGCGCTGGCCGGTCATGCCCGCGCCGCCCGTTTCCTTGAACAGGCGGTCGCGCGCTTCGTCGAGCTTCGCCTGGTCGCGGACGAGGAAGCTGATCTTGCCGCCCGCCGTCGACAATTCGCCGATCGCGATGTCGTCGTCCGCCCCGCGCTCGCCTCGCATCGCGGCACGCACGGTCTTTTCCATATTCGCAATCTGCGTCTTCTGCAGGTCAGCGGTGTCGGCTTCGAGCAGCAGGTGGCTGCCGCCCGCAAGGTCAAGGCCCAGATTGACCTTGATCTGCGCAAATGATGGCAGCTTGTCGAAGGTCTTTTCAGGCAGGAAACTGGGAATGGCAAAGACGATGCCGAACAGCAGGATAATGCTGATGCCGATGGTCTTCCAGCGCGGGAAATCGAGCATAGGGAAATTTCCGGTTGGTCTGGGCGCCGCCGCAACCGGCGGCGCCGGAGGCGTCAGTCGTTCGCGGGCTTGCCGCCGGGTGCGAGTACGTCCGAGAGCGTCGCCTTCACGACCTTGATCTTGACGCCCTGCGCGATTTCAACATCGGCGAAATCATCGTCGACGCGCGTCACCTTGCCGACGATGCCGCCGCCGGTAACAACCTGATCGCGCGGCTTCACCGCCGCGATCTTGGCACGATGCTCCTTCGCGCGCTGCTGCTGCGGACGGATCAGGAAGAACCAGAAAACGACGAAGATCAGCAGATAGGGGACCAGCATGATGAAACCGGCGGCCCCGCCCCCGGATCCGGCCGCCTGGGTCAGAAGCAGATTGGTCGACATGAATGAAAGACTTTCTGGTTGCAGCATCGCCCGTCCCCTCGGAACCGGCGCGCAAAATAATGGCGCGGCGCCTATCACGCGGGGAATTTCGACGCAACCGCTCGCTGCGAACCCTCCCCCTCGCTGGCCGGGCAGACATGGGGACATGCGCCGAGAGATCAAGACGCGCGCGGGCGATTGCTCCCGCTTGGCCATCCCGCCTTCGACTTTGCTCAGGAGAGCCTTGCATCCCCCGCCAAGCCGCGCTAGGGGCCTCGCCTGCCCGAAAGGGCCGGTCGGGACGTAGCGCAGCCTGGTAGCGCATCACACTGGGGGTGTGGGGGTCGGAGGTTCGAATCCTCTCGTCCCGACCAAATTCAAACCGCGGAGCACGCGGTTTACACGGAAAGCGGCCGACCGGTGCAAGCCAGCATCCTGATCGTCATCGCGGCCTTTCTGACTTCGATCCTCTCGGGCATTTTCGGCATGGCGGGCGGGCTCGTCCTCATGGGCGTGCTCGCGTGGTTGCTCCCCGTTACTGCCGCGCTGGCGCTCCACGGGACGATCCAGTTCGCCTCGAATTTGTGGCGTGCGCTGGTCCACCGCCAGCATATCGTCTGGCCGGTGCTGCTCTGGTTCGGCACGGGCGCCGCGGTCTCGGTCGGTTTCTTCTCGCTCGTCATCTTCGCGCCGACGAAATTTTACGTCTTCCTCGGCCTCGGCCTGATGCCCGTCCTCGTCTGGCTACCCGAACGCTGGCTACCGCTCGATGCCGCGAACCGCTGGCATGCTCTCGGTGGCGGCTTCGTCTCGACCGGGATCGCGCTCGTATCGGGTGTCTCCGGTCCCGTCACCGACATGCTGTTCATCAATACGCGGCTCGGGCGGCACCAGATCGTCGCGACCAAGGCGGTGATGCAAGCGATGGGCCATGCGTCAAAGATCATGGTCTATGGCGGGGTGCTGCTCGGCGCATCGACGCGCGCGGCGATCCCGCTCGGGGCCACCGCCGTCGCGATTCTCGCGTCGATGGCGGGGATCATGGTCGGCGGTGTGATCCTCGACCGGATCAGTGATGCCCATTTCCGCGCGGCCCGCCGCTGGCTCGTGACACTGATCGGCGCGACCTTCCTGTTTCAGGCGATCCGGATTGCGATCGGCTGAGGCGGCATCCCGCTGGGGAATGCCGCCTCGTCCGGATCAGTTTGCCTCTTGCGGCGCGTCCTGCGGCTCTTCGGCGGGCGGTGGCGCCGCGCGCGCCTTGCGCATCGACTCCATTTCGCCCTTGTCGATAAAACCGTCGCGGTTGGCGTCGAGATGCTTGAAGAACACATCGATCTTCTCGGGCGCCGCCAGCGACGGATCGCCCTGCTTTTCCGCCCGCATCTGCGCCATCTTGGTGATTTCGGCCTTGTCGAGCTTGCCGTCGCCATTGGTATCGATCATCGCAAAGATGCGGCCGCCGTCCTGCGGCGGCTGCGCGGCGGCCATCGCCGGCATGGCCACGCCGATCGCAGCGGCAATCATCGTCAATTTCTTCATGCAAAGTCCTTCATTCTATTTGGCGAGATCGCCGGGCACCCCGGAAGGAGATGGGGGCGCCGATGTCGCAAAACTATGGCAGCGCCGCTCGGCTCGTCACGGAAGCAGCACGACCTTTCCCACCGCCTCGCGTTGTTCGAGCATCCGGAACCCTTCGCGCCAGTCGGATAGGTCGAGCACCGCGTGGACATGCGGACGGATGCGCCCCTCCGCCGCCAAACGGTCGATCGCCGCGACATTCTCCACGCCGCGATCCGGAAACTGCCGGCCATATTCGCCCGCGCGGACGCCGACGACCGAGAAGCCCTTGATCAGCGGCATGTTGACCGACACCTCCGGGATCCGCCCTGACGCAAAGCCGACGACGAGCAGCCGCCCCCCGAACGCGATACACCGCGTCGATTCGTCGAACACATCGCCGCCGACCGGATCGAAGATCACATCGGCGCCCTTACCGTCGGTCAGCGCTTTGACCGCATCCCGAAACCCTGCCCCTGCGGCGATCACCGCATCGGGCGCATAGAGCCGTTCGATTGCCTCGCGCTTCTCCACGCTGCTTGCAACGGCGATCACCCGCGCACCGAGCGCTTTCGCCAGATCCACCGTCGCCAGCCCGACGCCGCCCGCGGCCCCATGGACGAGCACCCACTCGCCCGGCTCGACCCGAGCGCAGCGAACGAGCGCCACATACGCCGTAAGATAGGCGACGGGATAGGCGGCCGCCTCTTCCCACCGCATCGCATCGGGCTTCGATCGCAGCGCGGCAGCGGGCACGACGCAATATTCGGCCATCGCGCCGAAGCGATTGCCGCCGACAACGGCGTCGCCGGCCCGCCATCCGGCAACGCCCTCGCCGACCGCGTCCACCTCGCCCGCAAATTCCAGCCCCGACACGAACGGGAGATCGGGCTTCAACTGATAGGCGCCGCGCGTCATCAACAGATCGGGGAAGTTCACCGCCGCGGCGCGCACTCGAACCCGAACGTCACCCGGCCCCGGTTCGGGAATCGGCAGATCGACGACCTCCACCCCGCCATGGTCGGGAAGCAGTTCGCGCACCTGTAGAGCCCGCATCAAAAAAGCCTTTCCTACATTATTCCTATATGGTTCGCTGTACAACATAGACGAACCAAAGGAGCACATCCATGCCAACACCTGATCCATCGACCTGCGATGCCGACATACTGATCGATGCTGTCATCGACCGCGAGGGCCGATATGTAAACCACCCCGCCGATCGCGGCGGCCCGACCTGTTGGGGAATTACCGAAGCGGTCGCCCGCGCGCAGGGCTATGTCGGCGCGATGCGCGACCTGCCGCGCGCCGAGGCCGCATCCATCTATAGTCGACTCTATTGGCTCCGGCCCGGCTTCGACAAGATCGCCCTCCGCGCGCCACGGATCGCAGCCGAGCTTTTCGATACCGGCGTCAACATGGGCACCGGCACCGCGGTCGGCTTCCTGCAACGCGCGCTCAACGCGCTCAACCGCGCCGCGCGCGACTATCCCGATATCGCGATCGACCGCCAGATCGGGCCGCGGACGCTGTCTGCACTCGACGGCTTCCTCAAAGCGCGCGGCAAGGGCGGCGAAACCGTTCTTCTCCGCGCAATGGAAGCACTGCAGGGCGAACGCTACATCGCGCTCGCCGAACGCCGCCCGAGCCAGGAAGCCTTCCTTTATGGCTGGCTGGCGAACCGCATCGGATCGGATGGCGCCTGAGGGCTCTCCATTGGGCTGAACTTTACTGAACTTTGAACCTGCAGGAGCATTGCCATGAGCATCATCGAAGGTCTGATCGGCCCCGTCGCCAAGCTGATCGACAAGATCATCCCCGACCCCGAAGCGCGCGACCGCGCCAAACTCGAACTGCTGAAGCTGGAGGGCAGCCAGGAAATGGAAGCGATCAAGACGCAAATGACTGCGATCGTCGCCGAGGCCGGCAGCGCCGACCCGTGGACCAGCCGCGCGCGCCCCAGCTTCCTCTATGTCATGTATGCGCTGCTGCTCTGGGCGATCCCGATGGGCCTGATCGCCGCCACTCGACCCGACATGGCAAAAGGCATCGCCGACGGCATGAACGCCTATCTCGCGGGTATTCCAGAACCGCTCTACGCGCTCTTCGGGACTGGCTATCTCGGCTACACCGCCGCAAGGGCGTGGGGGAAAGCGAAAGGCGTGGAGGCCTAAACCTCGACTACGGCGGCCAAATTGGCGAGCGAGCTGCTCAGCCCCGCCTCGTGATCCTTCGCCGAAATCCCGGGCGGCACATGATGGGCGTCGATCGTCACCAATGTGCCGCCACTTTTCCGCGACAGATACCAGTGCATCGCCATCGTCCCGGAAAAGCGCGGATCGTCGGATTCGAACTCGACCTCCCACACGATCAGCCGCCCGTCGTCGAGCACCGGGATATGGACCTCGACAATATCGCTGTCGTCGTCGCTCTTGGTCTCGACATCGGGATCGTCGAAGTGGAGCCGCATCCGGAAACCGCCGCCTTCGTGCAGATCGCATCGCTCGAACGCGCCGGTCGCACCTTCGGGCGGCAACCAGCGCGCCAGCTTGTCGGCGCTGGTGAAGGCCGCGAACACATCGACCAGCGGCGCCGCGATCAGCCGCTCGGCATGATCGGTGCGCCGCGTCTTCTTGGTGGGTCTCAAGCGAGCGCGGCCTTGACCGCCGCCACGGCGTTGTTCGCCGCGCCGCCGTCGGGACCGCCACCCTGCGCCATGTCGGGCCTCCCGCCACCGCCCTGTCCGCCAAGCGCGGCGACCGCGGCCTTGACAAGGTCGACCGCGTTCAGGCTCGCAAGCCTGTCATCGGTGACGCCGACCGCAACCGAAGCCCGACCGTCATTCACCGCGACAAGCATCGCGACGCCGCTGCCGACCTGCTTCTTCAGGCCATCAACCGTCCCGCGCAATTCCTTGGGGTCGAGCCCCTCGACCACTTGCGCAAGGAAAGCGACGTCGCCGACCTGCTCGACCGCCGGGCCGGCCGCCGCGCCGCCGCCGCCAGAACCGCCAAGCGCGAGCGCCTTCTTGGCATCGGCAAGTTCGCGCTCCGCCTTCTTGAGCTGCTCGGCGAGCGCCGCGACACGCGCAGGCACCTCGTCCGGCGATGTCTTGAGCGCCGCCGCGGCCGCCTTCAACGCCTCGTCGCGGCCGTTCAGCCATTGGCGCGCCGCCTCGCCGGTCAGCGCCTCAATACGCCGCACGCCCGAAGAAACCGCGCTTTCGCTGATGATCTTGAACAGCGCGATGTCGCCCAACGCCCGCACGTGCGTGCCGCCACACAGCTCGACCGAATAACTGTGGTCGTCGGCCTTGCCCATGCTGAGCACGCGCACTTCGTCGCCATATTTCTCACCGAACAGCGCCATCGCACCCGCAGCGATCGCGTCGTCGGGCGTCATCAGCCGCGTCGAGACCGCCTCGTTCGCACGAATTTGGGCGTTCACATCGGCCTCGATCGTAGATATCTCGTCTGCGGTCAGCGCCTTGGGGTGCGAAAAGTCGAACCGGAACCGGTCCTCGGCGACAAGGCTGCCTTTCTGCGTCACATGTCCGCCCAGCCGGTTACGCAGCGCCGCATGCAACAGGTGCGTCGCGCTGTGATTGGCACGGATACGATCGCGGCGTTCGGCATCGACGGTGAGCTGGACGGTATCGCCCACCTTCAGCGTCCCCGCCTCCAGCTTCGCCTGATGCGTATGCAGGCGGCCGAGCGGCTTGCCCGTATCGCTGACGACCGCCTTCGCGCCGTCCAGCGTCGCGATCGTGCCCGCGTCGCCCATCTGGCCGCCACTCTCGCCATAGAAGGGCGTCTGGTTGGTCAGCACGACGACTTCGTCGCCCGCCTTGGCCGCGTCGACCGGCTTGCCGTCCTTGACCAGCCCGATCACCGTGGCCTCGCCCGCGGTCGACGTGTATCCGGTGAATTCCGTGCTACCGTTGGTTTCGGCAAGGTCGAACCAGATTTCGTCCGACGCCTTTTCGCCGCTGCCCTTCCACGCCGCGCGCGCCGCCGCCTTCTGCTGTGCCATCGCCGCGTCAAAACCCGCGCGATCGACCGAAATATCCCCGGCGCGCAGCGCGTCTTCGGTCAGGTCGTAGGGGAAACCATAGGTGTCATAGAGCTTGAACGCGACCTCGCCGGGCAGCGTATCGCCCTTGCCCATACCGGCCGTCGCTTCGTCGAGCAGACGGAGCCCGTTCTGCAACGTCTGGCGGAACTTGGTCTCTTCGCGCTCCAGCGTCTCGGCGATCAGCGGCTGGGCGCGGATCAGCTCGGGATAGGCGGCCCCCATCTCGGCGGTCAGCGAGGGCAGAAGCCGGTGCATCAGCGGATCCTTCGCGCCCAGCAGATGCGCGTGGCGCATCGCACGGCGCATGATCCGGCGCAGCACATAGCCGCGGCCTTCGTTCGATGGCAGCACGCCGTCGGCGACCAGGAAGCTCGACGCGCGCAGATGGTCGGCGATCACGCGGTGGCTCGCCTGCGTCGCGCCTTCGGCCGGCACACCGGTCAGGTCGACCGACGCCGCGATGAGCGCCCTGAAGGTGTCGGTGTCGTAATTGTCATGGACGCCCTGCAGAACCGCTGCAATGCGCTCCAGTCCCATGCCGGTGTCGATGCTCGGCCGCGGCAGGTCGACGCGCTCGCCGCCCGGCAATTGCTCATATTGCATGAACACCAGGTTCCAGATCTCGACGAATCGGTCGCCGTCTTCCTCGGGCGATCCCGGCGGGCCGCCCCAGATATGGTCGCCATGGTCATAGAAGATTTCGCTGCACGGCCCGCACGGTCCGGTATCGCCCATCGACCAGAAATTGTCGCTCGTGGGGATGCGGATGATGCGCTCTTCGGGCAGCCCCGAAATCTTGCGCCACAGGTCGAACGCCTCGTCATCGGTGTGATAAACGGTCGCGGTCAGCTTCTCGGGAGCAAGACCCCACGTCTTGGTGATCAGCGTCCACGCATGATGGATCGCCTGTTCCTTGAAATAGTCGCCGAAGGAGAAATTCCCCAGCATTTCGAAGAAGGTATGATGCCGCGCCGTATAGCCGACATTGTCGAGGTCGTTGTGCTTGCCGCCCGCGCGGACGCATTTCTGCGACGATGTCGCGGTGCTGTACGGGCGCTTCTCCAGCCCCGTGAACACATTCTTGAACGGCACCATCCCGGCGTTGACGAACATCAGCGTCGGATCGTTGTACGGCACGAGCGGCGCCGAAGGCTCGATATGGTGCCCCGCCTCCCCGAAATAGTCGAGGAACGAGCGGCGAATGTCGTTGGTCGATGTCATGCGCGCGATCTAGTGCGGGACGGCGGGTTTCTCAAGCATTACACGCGCCGCTGTGACCAATGCCTAGCGCCGGCAAAGGCGGTTGAGTTCCTCGTCGCTCATGCCCTCGTCGTCGATCAACTTTTGCGACACGTATCGCACGTCATATTGCGAAACCTGATATTTGCCGTCGCTGAGTCGATAGAGCAATATACCGCCGCATGTGCCGGCGATGCCTGGATGCGAGCTGAGAACGGCGAAAAACGCATAGGCGCCGGGATAGCTCGCATCGGGAGGATTGTTCAGCCAGCCGTCCAGCCGCGGCGTGAATTTTCCCGGACCCGTCTGATGCATCTTCGCTTCTTGGCTGAAGCGATTCATCTCTTCGGTCGTCGCCTCGAGCTGTGGATCCATCATCGCCGCCAGAGCGCGTCCGTTGCCCGCATCCAGATAGTTCAGGAAGCGCGTCACATAGTCCGTTGCCGCCGCCACCTCGGCCGCGCTCGCTTTCCAGTCGGCGGGCACCGGCTTGTAAGGATCGGTGGCGGGATCGAAGCAGGAAAAGCTCTGACGAAAATCCTTGATGACCGTGACACCGCGGTCGATATCTATCTGGTTATTGAAAAAGAAGCGCCCGAACCGGACACGTTGCCGTCCGCATTTCTCGGCGGCGAGCAGCTTTATGCGCTCGACCACCGGCGTATATTGATTCTCGTCGATCAACGGAGTCGTTGCAGCATAGCCGCGCCCCGGAACGGCCTCGATCTTGATTTCGGGTGTTTCGGACGCCGCCGCAAGCATTGCAGCCAAAAGAAACATCGCCATCGCCTGATCCCTTCGTCACGCTCAGCCCCCCGGCTCAGCGTTCCGCGCCGCGATTCGTATCCGGCGCCCCCGCTGGCAACCGTGCGCAGGCGGGCCGTAACAGACAAGCCAAATCTTTCTTGGGATCAGAAGGCCGTGGCGATGCCTTTGCCCAGGTAGCAGGGCAATTCGCGCAGGACGTCAGCTTTGGGAATCCCGTCCTCGATCAGGTCGGGGGGGACTTCAGAGGTGTCGATGCGCACGACGGTGAAGGCGCTCGCCGGGTCGCTGCGGTGGACGACGACATAGCCGCAGTCCATCGTCCCGTCGCTGCGATCGCCGCGAAAATCGATGGCGGCATAGAGGCCCGCGGGCTGCCCAGCGGGGTCCGGATACCAGCTGAGGCGCAGGATGCGGATCTGCCCGTCGGCCCAGAGTGCCGCGCGCTTGCGCATGTTCATTTCCCACTCGAGTCGCGGGTTCGACGCCTGGAAAGAAAGCCGCAGCATCGCATAGGCGGCGGCATAGTCCCGCCGCGCCAGCGCCAGCGTATATCCGGCGAACCGGTCGATCGCGCCCTCCTCGTCGGCGGGCGTCGGCTTGAAACTCACCCCTTCGGGCGCGACCGTCTGGCGCTCGACCTCGGGCGCAAGCGTCGGCGGCACGGCGGATGCGACGGAAATCCCCACAAACAGCGCAGCCGCAAGCGCAGCAACCCGGACCGCCCGGTCAATAGCCATAATAGGCGCCGCCCTTCTCCCGCGCGCGCCGCCAGGCGGGACGGTCGTGGCATTTATTCACGAAATTGGCGAGCTTCGGATAGCGCGGCGCCATGCCCTGCATGATCGCGATCTCCGCCGGAAAGCTCAGCATGATGTCCGCGGCCGACAGATTGTCGCCGACGAAATGACCGTTCTCGCTAACCTCGTTCTCCATATAGGAAAAATGCGCATCGAGTTGCTGCGCGATCCGCGGTTCCAGCGGCCCCGCCGCGTCGCCCAGGCGCGCCGTATAGATGCGGAGCAGGATCGGCGTCATTGCCGAGCCTTCGGCGAAATGCATCCATTGCAGGTGGCGGACATGATCGTCGGTCCCGCGCTGCGGCATCAGATTTCCGCCGCCATGATAGTCGCAGACATATTCTGCGATCGCCGCCGATTCGATGATGATGCGCCCGGCATCCTCCAGCACCGGCGACTTGCCGAGCGGATGTACCGCGACGAGTTCGGGCGGCGCGAGGTTCGTCACCGGGTCGCGGTCATAGAATTTGATCTCGTACGGCGCGCCGATTTCCTCGAGCAGCCACAATATGCGCTGCGACCGGCTGTTGTTGAGATGATGGACGATCAGGCTCATGGCTCTCTCCTTCGGTCAGATTTCGTGCGGCCCGTTGCGGTCGATCAGCGCCGCCAGTTCGCGAACCAGCTTCGCCCCGACGATCGCAGTGACATCGCCGATGTCGCGCCCCGGATGATGCTCGACGATATCGGCGCCGACGATCGGCGCGGTCTGCCTGTGGAGTACCGCGATCAGTTCGCGCACCGTCAGCCCGCCGGGCTCGGGGTGTGCGACACCCGGCGCGGCAGAGGGGTCCAGCCCGTCGAGATCGATCGAGATATAGAGCGGGCCATCCAGCACCGGCACCGCGTCGGGGGTAAAGCCCGCCATCGATATCACCTCGACCCCGAAGCGCTCGGCTTGCTCGCGGCAATGCCTGTTCAAGGTCCGGACGCCGACCTGCACCAGCCGCGCCGCATGCCCCGCTTCGCAGATTCGCGCGAAAGGCGACGCGTGGCTGCGCGGATTCCCGCCGAAGTCGGCATAGAGATCGGGGTGCGCGTCGAAATGGAGGATATGGAGCGGCCCGAAGCATGTCGCCGCCGCCTCGACGAGCGGAAAAGTTACGGCATGGTCTCCGCCGAGCGCGAGCGGGATTTCGCCATCCTCGTGCAGCATCGCGACGTGGCGGCGGATCGCGGCGTCGTCGCGCGTAACTTCCTCGGTAAGCGGCAAATCGCCGTCGTCGGCAAAGGCGATATCGATACCAATCTCTGGCCCCAACTCACTGGCCAGATTGCCGCGGTCGCTACGCAGCGCCGCCCGGATTGCCGCAGGGCCCGCCGCCGCACCGCGTTCGAAGCTGCTGTTGATATCGGTAGGCAGGCCGAAAAGACGGATCGCGGGCATGCGCCGCTTGTAACCCCTCGCGACACCCGCGCAAGGAGCAACGGCAGCCACGGAACGACGGCCGGCGGGCCAACCTGCAGGAGAGGGACATATGCAGGATATCGCGGCCGCAAGGAGGCCACAGAGCCCGCCGCCGTCAGCCGGCCGGTTTACAGGAGGGGCAACCGGCCGGATGGCTATCGGATATGGCGATCAGATATCGCCGTCATCGTCGGGGCCGGCCATCATCTCCTCGGCCACCTCATCGGTGCGGCCACGGATCGCCGCCTCGAGACGCTCGCGAAGCTCCGGATTTTCGGTCAGGAAGGTTTTTGCATTCTCGCGACCCTGCCCGATGCGGATCGAGTCATAGCTGAACCAGGCACCCGATTTCTCGACCAGCCCGGCCTTGACGCCGATGTCGAGGATTTCGCCGATCTTCGAAATTCCCTGCCCGTACATGATGTCGAACTCGACCTGCTTGAACGGCGGCGCGACCTTGTTCTTCACCACCTTCACGCGCGTCGTATTGCCGACGATCTCGTCGCCATTCTTGATCTGACCGGTGCGGCGGATGTCGAGACGGACCGACGCGTAGAATTTGAGCGCGTTACCGCCAGTCGTGGTTTCGGGATTGCCGTACATGACGCCGATTTTCATGCGCAGCTGGTTGATAAAGATCACCATGCAGCGCGAACGGCTGATCGAACCCGTGAGTTTGCGGAGCGACTGCGACATCAGACGCGCCTGCAGACCAACATGGCTGTCGCCCATCTCGCCCTCGATTTCGGCGCGCGGGACAAGCGCTGCGACCGAGTCGACGACGAGCACGTCGATTGCATTCGAGCGCACAAGCGTATCGACGATTTCAAGCGCCTGCTCGCCAGTGTCGGGCTGCGACACGATCAGCTCATCGATGTTGACGCCCAGCTTGCGCGCATAAACGGGGTCGAGCGCATGTTCGGCGTCGACGAAGGCGACGGTTCCGCCGGTCTTCTGCGCCTCGGCGAGCGTATGCAGCGCCAGCGTCGTCTTGCCCGAGCTTTCGGGGCCATAGATTTCGATGACGCGGCCGCGCGGCAGTCCGCCGACACCGAGCGCGATGTCGAGACCGAGCGACCCGGTCGAGATCGCCTCGACCTGCATCGCCTCCTTCGAGCCCAGCTTCATTACCGAGCCCTTGCCGAAGGCGCGATCAATCTGCGCCAAGGCGGCGTCGAGCGCCTTCTGCCTATCCGTTCCGTTCACTGATTTCCCCGATTCGACGAGTGATAATTGTCCGGCCATAACCGTCCCTTTCCAGCTCTAGAGCGACAGCAGAGGCATCGCAATGACTGACTATGTGCCACATTTGTTCCTGCAGAACAAGTGGAGAACAAATTTAATTGTCGGTGACTTTGCTGGGGCCGAGCACGGCCTAACCCACGCCGAATTCGGCGATTGCCGCCTCGATATCGCCGATCCGGAACGGCTTGGTCACCAACCGGCGGTGTCCGTGTTCCGGAGGAATCACATCTCCACCACCCGAGGTGAACGCAAAGGGAATACCCCGCACCGCCAATGCGTCGGCGACGGGCCACGCCTTCTCATCACCGAGGTTGATATCGACTAACGCACCCGTAAGCGTTTCCGACCCGATGAGTGCGAGTGCCTCTTCATTGCTGGTCGCCTGCGCCGGCTCGGGCTGTCCCAGCGCGTCGAATATGTCGGCGAGCATCATGCCGATCAGCACATCGTCTTCGACGAGCAGGATGCGCGGCCGGTCAGTCATCGGTCACCCTATGCGCCGCGTCGTCGAGCGCCGCCGACACCGCCTCCGCCAGTTGCGCTACCGAGAAGGGTTTGGGAAGGAAGGCGACATCGTCGATATTGATGGACTGCCGCAGTTGTTCCTCGGCATAGCCCGACATGAAAAGAACGGGTAGCGCCGGCCGCTTCGCACGCATCGCACGCACCATCGCGGGACCATCCATCGTCGGCATGACGACGTCGCTTACAACAAGGTCGATCTTGTCCATGCCGGCGAAGCGTTCCAAGCCCTCTTCTCCCTGCGATGCGGTCACCACATTGTAACCCGCGCGGGTCAGCGCCCGTTCCGCGACCGCACGCACCATATCTTCGTCCTCGACAAGCAGGACTGTGCCGGAGCCCCACTGGCTTTTCTTCGGCTTCACCGGCGGTGCGGGTGTTGCCGGTACGCCGGCCTCGGCACGGTGAACAGGGAGATAGATGGTGAAGCTGGTCGCTCCCGGCTGGCTGTCGGCAAAGATGAAACCTGCCGATTGTTTGATGATGCCATAAACCGTGGACAGGCCGAGGCCCGTCCCCTTCCCCACATCCTTGGTCGTGAAGAAGGGTTCGAAAATCTTGGGTAGCACATCGGCGGGAATACCGGTGCCGGTGTCGCTGACCTTGAGCGCGCTATAGTCCGCAGGCGGCATGAATTCATTGCCCATCTGGCGCACGTCGGCCGAAGAGACGGGATAGGTCTCGATCGTCAGCGTCCCGCCGCCGGGCATGGCATCGCGTGCGTTGACCGCCAGATTGATGATCACCTGTTCGAGTTGCCCGGGATCGGCGCGAACCGCACCGAGTCCGCGGCCGTGATGGACCGAGAGATGGACGGTGTCACCGATCAGTCGCTTCAACAGATGCGACACCTCCGATATCACGTCGGGCAATTGCAAGATCTGCGGACGCAACGTCTGCTGGCGCGAAAAGGCGAGCAACTGCCGTGTCAGGCTGGCCGCGCGGTTCGCATTGCTGCGGATTTGCTGGATGTCATCATAGTCGCTGTCACCAGGCGTGTGGCGCATCAGCATCAGGTCGCAGGCGCCGAGCACCGCTGTCAGAATATTGTTGAAATCATGCGCGACGCCGCCCGCAAGCTGGCCGACCGCCTGCATCTTCGACGCCTGCGCGACCTGACGCTTGAGCCGCGATTCCTCGCTCGAATCCTTTAGGCTGAGCAGCACCGCCGCCTCGCCCAGCCCGCGCACCCCGACGACGCGCATCGACACCGGCTCGTCGCCCTGCCCGACCAGCCGGATCGATAGGTCGCCGCCGACTTGCTGGCCGCTGCTGTGGCGACGGATCATGTCCGCGAGGGGTCCCTTGTCCTCGCCGACCACAAGGTCGCCGGGATAGCGCGGCGGCTTGCCTTCGCCGATCCCCGCGGCGCGGCCGAACGCGCGGTTCATGTAGAGAAAGCGGCCGTCGCGATCGACGAGCGCGAGCCCGAAAGGAAGCAGCGACAGCAAGGTCTCGACATAGGTTTGCGCTGTGCCACGGTCGGCGGGTCCGATCTCCTCGTCGAGCATCGCGAGCAGCATCGGTCCGTGACTGTCCGCGGGCGCCAGCGGAATCTGGATCATTCGTACCGGCGTCGCGCGGTCGCCCTCGCGCGCGAAATAGAGCGAGCCCGCATCGTCGAGCCGCAGCATCGCCGCAACATCGCGCCCGGCATAATAGGCCTGATCGCCATCATCCAGCGCGCGAAGCAGAAAGGCGGGATTCGCGACGCGCAGCCGCCCTTCAGCGCTGACCAGCGCCGCCATTACCCCAGCATTTCCGAGCGTGCGACCGGCGGGACCGTCGAGGTGGCGCATTACTTCGGTCGCAAGGTCGAGGCGCTCGAGTGCGGAAAATCGCCAGACGAGATAATCTTCGACCTGTCCGGTCCGTATCACCTGCGCCTGGAGTTGAAGCGGCCCGATCGCGATCTCGTCGACACGGCCTTCGCCGTCGCGCCACGCCGCGCGGCCGGCATTCTTGAGCAGTTCGGCGCCGCGCCCTTCGAGCGGCAGGCCCGGCGGGGTGACGAAGCCGCCCATCCAGGTCGCGAACAGGTCGTTGGCGCAGACGAGACGCCCGGCGCGATCGGTCACGGCAATCGCGACATCGTCGTGGTTGACTGCCGCGCGCAGCATCGTCCAGTCAGGCGCGGCCGCTTCGCCGCCAGCCGCGGCCGGGAACAGGCGGCGCACGAGCAATACGCTGCCCGCCGCGATCGCAAGGCCCGCGAGGAAGCCCGCGGCGAGCACCCAGTCGCGCGTCGCCCAGATGAGCAATGCGATCGATAGCAGGACGAGCGCACCCAAAATGATCAGGTCGAGGCGCGATAGCGCGGTACCGGCGGGCAGTTGTCCCGCGGCAGGGCCTGCCCCCCTGCTGAGATCAGCGTCGGCGGAGGGCAGGCTTTGCGCGGTCAAATGACACTCTTTCTACAGTTGCATCACCAGATGCGAACACGATCCTTCGGTGCCAGATACAGCTTCTGGCCTTCCTTGACGCTATAGGCCTTATACCAAGGGTCAAGGTTGCGCGAGACCCAAGTCCGCTGGATCGACGGCGAATGCGGATCGGTCGTGATCCGCTGCGCCAGATTCTGCTCGCGATAGTTGCGGCGCCACACCTGCGCCCAGCCGAGGAAGAAGCGCTGATCGCCGGTCAGGCCGTCGATTACCGGCGCTTCCTTGCCACCGAGCGACTTCTTGTAGGCATCATAGGCGATGGTCAGTCCGGCGAGATCGCCGATATTCTCACCAAGCGTGAACGTGCCGTCGAGATGCTCGCCGGGCAGCACTTCATACCCGTCATATTGAGCGACCAGCGCCTTGCCTGCGGCCTCGAACGCTGCGACGTCCTTCGGTGTCCACCAGTCGGCGAGCTTGCCCGTCTCGTCATATTTCGACCCCTGATCGTCGAAGTGATGGCTGATTTCATGCCCGATGACGGCGCCGATTCCGCCATAGTTGATCGCGGCATCGGCCTTCGGATCAAAGAAGGGTGGCTGCAGGATCGCGGCCGGGAAGACGATCTCGTTCATCCCGAAATTGGCGTAGGCGTTGACCTCCATCGGGGTCATTCCCCACTCCCAGCGGCGGATCGGCTGGCCGAGACGGCTGATATTATCGTCGTGCTGGAACTGGTTCGAGCGCAGCGCATTGCCGAACAGGTCGTCGGCGCGAATGTCGAGCGCGCTGTAATCCTTCCACCGATCGGGATAGCCGATCTTGGTCGTGAAATTGGCGAGCTTCTTCTTGGCCTTCACCTTCGTTTCGGGCTGCATCCAGGTGAGATTCCCGATGCGCGTGTCGAGCGCCGCGAGGACATTTTTCACCAGTACATTCATCGCCGCCTTGGTTTCGGGCGGAAAATATTTGGCGACATAATCCTGACCGACGGCCTCACCCATATTATTGGTGGTGAAATCGACCGCGCGCTTCCAGCGTTCCTGCATCTGCGGCGTGCCCGACAGCGCGGTGCCATAAAATGCGAAGGCTTCCTTCGCGACGGCGTCGGGCAGCACGCCCGAAAAGCTGTCGAGGCTGCGGACGAGCAGCGCGTCGCGCAGCACGCCGATCGGCGCATCGGCGATCAGCTTGGCTTCGCCGGTCAGCGCGCTCGGCTGCGATACGAGAATCGCGTCCTCGTTGACGCCGACGCCGCGGATATAGGCGGCCCAGTCGAAGCCCGGCGCCGCCTTGACAAGGTCGGCAACAGTCATCTTGTTATAGACCTTGGTTGCGTCACTGCTGTCGTTCTTGTCCCAGTGGACCGTCGCGACCTGCTTCTCGAAATCATAGATCGCCTTAGCGCGCGTCGCGGCATCCTTTTCACCTGCGAGCGTCAGGACATTTTCGAGATGCTGAAGGTAGGCTGCCTGTAGCTTCACGTTGCGCTCGCCGTCCTTCAGGTAGAAGTCGCGGTCGGGCATGCCGAGGCCGCCCTGGAACATCGTAAAGATATAGACGTCGGGATTCTTGTCATCCTGTCCGACATAGCCGCCGAAGAAATGCTGGACGCCGCTGCGATCGGCTTCGGCGAGCAGCGCGGCCAGCCCGTGCTTATCGACGGCGCGGACCTTGTTCAGCCACGGCTGGATCGGCGCGAGGCCCTTCGCCTCAACCGCAGCCGAGTCGAGGTATGATGTATAGGCGCGGCCGATCATGCTGTTCGGGTCGCCCTTCGCAGCCTCGAGGATTTCCTGGGTGCGTTTCTGCGACAGATCGGCGAGCGCCGTGAACATGCCGTAATTCGACTTGTCGGCCGGAATCGCGGTGTTCTTGGCCCAGGTGCCGTTGGCATAGGCATAGAAGTCGTCGCCCGGCTGGACGCTCTTGTCCATCCCCGAGAAATCGAAGCCGAAATCGCCGATGGCAGGTTTGGCGGAGTCGGACGCCGGCGCGGTCGTGGGCGTCGCGTCCTTGGCGAAGACGGCGGGCGCAGCGCCGAGCAGCATTGCGCCAAGCGCGGCGGTCGCCATGAGGCGCGAAGACAGGTTCATGGTCATGATATTCCCCAGGTAGATAAAGCGAAAAGCGCACCGCGAACCACGCAGCCCGATCTCGCGATGGGAATCGTATAGGCCCGCCAGACCCCGCGGTTCAACCGGCGGCAGTGTCGCTGGTCGATGCCTCAAGTCGTTGGTCGCGCGCGAGACGGATCTTGCGGCGCCCGCGCAGGCGAATCCAGTTGTCCCAGATCAACGAAGCAAGAATATTGCCG
>JAEWIL010000128.1 GCA_023387085.1 Pseudomonadota bacterium
TGCTGCCTAGCCGTAGTTGAGAGGGGTTCTAGCCCCACGGGCGGCGCACCCCCTCTCCAAGCTTCGCTAGCTCCTGACGGAGCAAGCTGCGCTATCCTCTCCCTCAAGGGGAGAGGATATTACGTCCGCTCCCCACCCCAAAGCGGTCACCCCGTTTGCCTTGCCCGCGCCCGTTTGAACCCGTCGCGCGCCATGCACCGATCGAGCCACGCCTTCGTCGCTTCGCCCAGTACATCGTCGGCGCCCAGCGTGGTCGCCAGAAAAGCGGCATAGCCGATGACGATATCGGCGATCGTGAAGCGTCCCGCGACCAGCCATCCGCGGCCGTCGGCCAGCGCCGCCTCGATGCTCTTGGCGCGGCCGCCGAAGAACGCCTTGTAATCGGAGACCGCTTGGGCGAGCCGGCGTTCCTCGGGCTCGACGCGCGTGTAGCGGATCATGATCGCGAGCGGGAAGGTCAGCGTCGCATCGCTGCGGTGGAGCCAGTTGCGCGCGGACCAATAATCGGCCTCGTCGCGGCGTATTTCGAGCGGCGTCCCTTCGGCGATCCGTTCGCAGATCGCGGCCGACTCGGTCATCAGCGTCCCGTCCTCGACCCAGCCGGGAATGGTCATCAGCGGGTTCACCGCGCGATAGTCGGGCTCGAACGCGCGCGGCGGAAATTTCAGGAGCCTGAGATCGACGTCGATCCCGGCCTCTTCGACCGCCCACAGACAGCGAAGCGAGCGGGCGTCGGGACAATGATAGAGAATCGGGCGGCTCATGTGGCGATATCCTTTGCGCGTTCGATATGGCGGCGATGTTCGCGCCAGGCGATGAACAGGCCGCTCGCGACGATCAGCGGCGCGCCCGCCCAAGTCGTGTCGGCGGGGGTTGTGCCGAACAGCCACCAGCCGCAGGCGATCGACCAGAGCAGGCTCGAATAATCCATCGGGGTGACCACCGCGACCGGGGCAAGGCGAAGCGCGCCGGTCAGCGACATCTGCGCCACCGCGCCGAGCAGGCCGAGCCCGATCAACAGCGCCCAGACGCCCGCACTGTGCGCAGTGACGACGAAGGGCAGGGCAAGCGCCAGCGGCACAATCGAAAACAGACTGAACCAGAAGACGATCGCCGTCGCATTTTCCGTGCGGCCGAGATCGCGAACCTGGATCGTCACCAGCGCGGTCATGATCGCGCCGCTGAGCGCGATCAGCGTGCCGACGCCGTGATCGCCGCCGAATCCGCCCGCCAGCATCGAGGTCGGATTGAGGACGATCAACACGCCGACGAATCCCGCGACGGCAGCGCTCCACCGCGCGGGGCCGGTCGGCTCGCGGAGGAAGAGCGCGGCAAATATCACCGCGAAGATCGGCACCGACAGGTTTATCGTCGTCGCCTCCGCCATCGGCAGGTAGATCATGCCGCCGAAATTCAGGACCATCCCCGTCAGGCCCATCACCGCACGGCGCGCGTGGACGCCGAGCCGGTGGGTGCGGAACAGCGACAGTCCGCCATGCCTCACCGCCCACAGCACGAGCAGAGGCAGGATGACCACCTGCCGCCAGAACAGGCTTTCGACGATGTGGACTCCGGCCGCGTCGATCAGCTTCACCACCGCATACATCCCGGAGAGGCTCGCCATCGCGAGCAGGCGCAGCGCGATGCCGCCGAGATAATGTTGCGGCGGGCCGGAAGGGGAGGCTGCGGCGGTCATGCGCCCTCGCGCATATCAGGCGGCCCGTCATAAGCAACGTCATAAGCAACCCGCGATCCCCCTTGCCGATGCCCGACATTCGGGCTAGGGGCCCATTCCGGCCTAGGGGTATAGCTCAGTTGGTAGAGCATCGGTCTCCAAAACCGAGGGTCGCGGGTTCGAGTCCTGCTGCCCCTGCCAGGCCGGGGTCCCAGAGGGGCCCATCGGGACCCATGACGTCCCACCGAAAAGCAAGGAAATCAGCGGTTTATAGGTAGGCGGCGTCCCGTCGCGTCCCACCTGCCCCCCTTGCAGCCCAGAGCCGTTTTTGTCATTTTGTTGGTAGGAAAATCGCTCCTACCAACAGATTTCGCGCGCCGCTCCCGGTTCGAATCCCGGTGCGCGAGGAAGGCAAAATCATGCTCACCAACGTCGCACTCAAGGCCCTGAAGCCCGAGGCCAAGCCGTACAAGAAATCGGACGGCGGCGGTCTCTTCATCCTCGTCGAGATGAACGGCTCCAAGCTCTGGCGCTTCGCCTATCGATACGAGGGCAAGCAGAAGCTGCTGTCGGGCGGCCGCTACCCGGCCACCTCGCTTGTGGCCGCGCGCGCGTGGCGCGACATGATGAAGCATCAGCTCGCCCTTGGCCTCGATCCTTCCGAAGAACGCGCGAAGGAAGCTGCGAAGCCCGAGGCGGGGACGACGTTCGAGGAGATTGCGCGCGAGTGGCTGAAGATACGGCAGCTTGCCTGGGTGCCCAAATATGCGCGCCAGATCACCAGCCGCCTCGAAGGCGACGTGTTCCCTGTCGTCGGCGATCATGACATCCGCGAGATCACGCCCCGCCAGATGCTGGATATCTTTCGCAGCATCCAGGGACGCGGGTCGATCGAGATGGCGCACCGGATCAAGAACTACTGCAGCGAAGTCTTCCGCTATGCGATCCCCGACGGGCGCTGCGACAGCGATCCCTGCCGCGATCTCAGCCCGGCGATGATGAAGAAGGGGCGCGTCCAGCACCGCTCGAAGGTGGCGGCAAAGGATCTCCCGAACTTTTACATGAAGCTCAACGCCGACACCGGCGAGCGCCTGAGCCATCTTGCCCTCCGCTGGACGATGATCACCATGGTGCGCACGCAGGAGACGCGCTTTGCCGAATTCGACGAGTTCGAGGGCATGGACGGCGACGATCCGATGTGGCGTCTAACCCCCGACCGGATGAAGATGCGCTCGGAACATCTGGTTCCGCTGCCACGGCAGGCGGTCGAACTTTACCACGAGATCCGCGACCTCAACATCTATCGCAAGGCTGGCGACATGCGGCTCGGCCGCTATCTGTTTCCGGTGCCGATCTCGAAGTCGCTGGTAATCAGCGAGAACCGGATGCTCGATATCATGTACCGCATGGGGCTACGCGGAAAGGCCACCGTGCACGGCTTCCGTTCCCTGGCGAGCACGGTTCTGAACGAAAGCGGCCTGTTCGAGCCCGACTGGATCGAGATGCAGCTTGCACATCAGCCGCAGGGTGTGCGCGGGGTGTATAATTCGGCGCGCTATCTCGCCCATCGACGGCCAATGATGCAGTGGTGGGCCGATTATCTCGATGCGGCAGAGGCGAAGGGGATGACCGGATAACGGGCAAGGCGGGTGTCCTTCGAGCAAGAGGCTCGAACTGCGCTATGATGCCCTGAGTCCGGATTGTCCCGGAATCGAGTCGTCATTCCGCCGACATGCGTGACAATTTTTCGATTTCGCCAAGCAGGCGGGGCGCATGCTCGTGTCTGCATATCAGCAGATCGGGCATGTAAGTGTCGGCATTGTTGTAGCGAAGGTCGGTTCCGTCGATCCGCGAGCAGTGCAGGCCGTGCGCGAGGGCAACGGCAGCCGGGGCACAGCTATCCCATTCATATTGTCCCCCGGTGTGGAGATAGACGTCGGCCTCTCCGCGGACGATCGCCATTGCCTTCGCGCCGGCCGATCCCATTCCGACAAGCTCGGCGCCAATCGCCTCGGCGACCTTTACCGCCTCCGCCGCCGGACGCGTCCGGCTGACCAGCATACGCAATCGCTCGGGGGCGGGAGGAATATCCCCGATCCGGTCCGTGCGAAGCGTGAGCCCGAGCCCAGGTAAGGCGACGGCGCCTACCACCGGCTTGCCCTCAATGGTCAATGCGATGTGGACAGCCCAGTCCGTGCGCCCTTCGCCATATTCGCGCGTACCGTCGACCGGGTCGACGATCCAGACGCGCGACTTGTCGAGCCGGTCATGATTGTCCTTCTCCTCCTCGGACAGCAATCCGTCGTCGGGGCGAAGTTCCCGAAGGGCGTGGATGAGGAACTGGTTTGCCACCGCGTCGCCCGCTCGCCCGAGAGCCTTGAGCGAAATCAGGCCGGCCTCGCGAACTTCGATGAGGAGCCGACCCGCAGCATGTGCCAGACGGGCAGCAAGTTCTGCATCAGTGTAGGTCATTCGGCGTCTCCCAGCAGGCGGTTGACGATGACCTCCACCGCCTCGGCGGGTGTCATCACGGTCGTATCAATGCGGATCTCCGGATTGAGCGGCGCCTCATACGGGCTGTCCACTCCGGTGAAATTCTTGAGCTCCCCGGACCGGGCCTTGCGATAAAGGCCCTTCACATCGCGGCGCTCGGCCTCCTCGATCGGCGTGTCGATAAAGACCTCGATGAATTCTTCCTCCGGCAGCATCTCGCGAACCATGGCCCGTTCCGCGCGAAACGGACTGATGAAGGCTGTGATAACAATGAGACCCGCGTCGGCCATCAGCCGGGCGACTTCGCCGACACGGCGAATATTCTCGATCCGGTCGGCGGCGGTAAACCCGAGGTCCTTGTTGAGGCCGTGCCGAACATTGTCGCCGTCGAGCAGGAAGGTGTGGCGGTTCATCCTGTGGAGGCGCCGTTCGACGAGATTTGCGATCGTGCTCTTCCCGGCGCCCGATAGCCCGGTGAACCACAGGACCGCAGGCTTCTGGTTCTTGAGGCCGGCATGGGCTTCCCGGCTGATGTCGATCGCCTGCCAGTGGACATTCTGCGCTCGCCGGAGCGAGAAATTCAGCATCCCCGCGGCCACGGTCGCGTTGCTGAGCTTGTCGATCAGGATGAAGCGGCCGAGCGGCGCATTTTCCTCATAAGGCTCGAAAACGACCGGCTTGTCGGTCGCAAGTTCGGCAACCCCGATCGCATTGAGATCGAGGGTCTTTGCCGCGAGATGCTCCATGGTGTTGACGTTGATGACATATTTGGGAGCGTGGACGGTGACGGAAACGGTTTGCGCGCCCGTCTTCAACCAGTAGCCTCGCCCCGGGATCATCGCCTCGTCGGCCATCCAGACAAGCGTCGCCTCGAACTGATCGGCTGACTGGGGCGGATGGCCCGCCGCAGCGATGACATTCCCGCGCGAGCAGTCGATCTCGTCGGCGAGGCAGAGGGTTACCGACTGGCCCGCGACTGCCTCGGCCAAGTCGCCATCGAGCGTCGTGATGCGCGTAATCTTGCTCGTTTTTCCCGAGGGCACGATCCGGACATCATCGCCTGTCTTGACCGTCCCCGACTCGATAAGTCCCGAAAATCCGCGAAAGTCGAGGTTTGGACGATTGACCCACTGGACGGGAAGCCGGAAAGGCTTCGCGGCATCGGTGGTCGTCGATACGTCGACCGTCTCGAGGTGCTCGATCAGTGTCGGCCCCTGATACCAGGGCATGTTACCGGAGGGACTCGCGATATTGTCGCCCTTGAAGCCCGATATCGGCATGGCAACGAACCTCTCGATACCTACCGACGCGGCGAACGCGGCATATTCTGCCTCGATCCTTTCGTAAGTGGCCCGGTCATAATCGACGAGGTCCATCTTGTTCACGGCAAGGACGAAGTTCTTGATCCCGATGAGGCGGCAAAGATAGGAATGGCGGCGGGTCTGGACGAGAACCCCTTTCCGCGCGTCGATCAGGATGACCGCGAGGTCCGCGGTGCTCGCCCCGGTGATCATGTTGCGCGTATATTGTTCGTGCCCGGGGCAGTCGGCGACGATGAACTTCCGCTTCTCGGTGTTGAAAAAGCGATAGGCGACGTCGATCGTGATGCCCTGTTCACGCTCGGCTGCGAGGCCATCGACGAGAAGGGCGAAATCGATCTCCTGGCCCTGGGTGCCGACCTTTCTGGAATCCGTTTCGAGCGCAGAGAGCTGATCTTCGAAGATCATCTTCGAGTCATAGAGAAGCCGCCCGATAAGGGTCGATTTGCCGTCATCAACGCTGCCGCAGGTGATGAAACGCAGCATGCTCTTGTGTTGATGGCGGTCGAGATAGGCATCGATATCGTCGGCGATGAGCTGGTCGGTCGCGTAGGCGCCGGAGACGTGTTCAAGCATGTGAAATTCCTTACGTGGTGCCGTATCGGTGGGATGCGGTCGCGGCGTTGCCGCACGTGGCGCAAGTCTGCGGCAGGGCAGGCGGCTCGCCCGGGATCAAAAATATCCCTGCTGTTTCTTCACTTCCATGCCCGCTCCGCCGGCATCCTTGTCGATAGCCCTTCCCTGTCGCTCGCTCGTGGTCGTGAGCAGCGTTTCCTGGATGACCTCCGCAAGGGTCGACGCGCTGCTTTCTACGGCACCCGTGAGCGGATAGCAGCCGAGGGTCCGGAAGCGGATCGAGCGCGGGACCGGAACTTCCCCCGGCTCGAGCGGAAAGCGGTCATCGTCGACCATCAGCAGCAGGCCGTCGCGTTCGACCGTCGGGCGTTCGGCGGCAAAGTAGAGAGGCACGATCGGAATCTGGTTCAGCTGAATATATTGCCAGACGTCGAGTTCGGTCCAGTTCGAGATCGGGAACACCCGGATGCTCTCGCCCTTGCTTTTGCGCGCGTTGTAGATGTTCCACAGTTCCGGGCGCTGCTTCTTGGGATCCCAGCCGTGGGTCGCAGTGCGGAAGCTGAAGATCCGCTCCTTGGCGCGGCTCTTTTCCTCGTCGCGCCGGGCGCCGCCAAAGGCTGCGTCAAAGCCCCATTTGTCGAGCGCCTGCTTCAGTCCCTCGGTTTTCCACATATCGGTGTGGAGCGCGCCATGATCGAACGGGTTGATCCCGCGCTCGATGGCCTCGGGGTTCTGATAAACGAGCAGCTCCATGCCCGTTTCCTCCGCCATCCGGTCACGCAGCGCGTACATCTCCCGGAATTTCCATGTGGTATCGACGTGCAGCAACGGGAAAGGCGGCGGCGAAGGGTAGAAGGCCTTGCGTGCGAGGTGCAGCATCACAGCGCTGTCCTTGCCGACAGAATAGAGCATGACCGGGCGTTCTGTTTCGGCCACGACCTCGCGCATGATATGAATTGCCTCCGCCTCGAGGCGCTGGAGATGCGTCAGGCTGGAATGAACAAGGACACTCACTTTTCTCTCCCGTCAGAATTTGCGGTGTCATGCTGCGTAAGTAAGTGTAGAAACACTCCCATATGGGAGCAAAATCATGCCGATATCCCGGACCGATCATGACGATCTGGTACTGCCACTGTTTTCCGGTTTGACGAGCGACCTGCCATGGGACGAATTCTTGCGCAGATTGCTGGCGCGCGTTGGAGCTGACCGCGTGATGCTGCTTTCCTCGCACGGCGGCGCTCTCGCGATCGAGCATGCGGTTGGCCTCGACACTGACCCGGCTGCGGGCAAGCCGGAACTCGAGGTTCTGAGCAGCTTCGCCTGCACGCTTCGCCCGAACCGGGTCTACGACATCGAGGAATTGCTCGACTTCTCTGACCGCGACTCCCGGGAGCGTCAAAGGAAGCGCCTCGCCAGTGCGCGGATCGGCGATGCACGCCTGATCCGGACCGGCTCGGCTGAGACGTCCCGATGGATCGCGGTGATCGCATCTCGAGAGGAATTCACCGCCGCTGACGGCGCCTTGCTGTCGGCGCTTGCTCCCGCAGTGGCTGCAGCTGCACAGCAACTGGATGCCATTGATGGTCTGCGCCGGCGATCCGAGGCCGCCGAGGATGCGCTTGGACTGCTCGGCATTTCGCAGGCTAGCATCAACCGCCGCGGTGAGGTCCTTGCGGCGGATCCGCGATGGGAATCAGATAGTCTTCCGGGCTTCCCGCTGGAACAAATCGAAGCGGGCCGGACGCCGCGTCCTCGCGACGTAGTTGTAGCTGGCAGAACGCCGGAGCGGCATTTCATGGTTAGGCCATCGCCACGCGAAGGGGAGCTACTGATCTGTATCCGGAGGGCGGTCGAGCCAATGCCCGAGGCGATGGCAGCGATCATCGAGCGCACGCTCGGCCTTTCGCGGCGCGAGGCTTCGCTCGCGGCTCTTCTTTGTCACAGGCGGTCGATAGCGGAGGCGGGGCGCGAACTCAAACTGACTGCCGAGACTGCCCGGAATTACAGCAAGCGGATATATGCGAAGACCGGCACGCGAGGGCAGGCAGATCTCGTCAGGAAGATACTTGCCAGCGTGGCGGTCCTCGCGTGATGTCGCACTTGGGGCAAGGGCGACCGGCTATGCGGACATGCGTTGCAAGAAGGCGGCGTTCGCCGGACGCTCCAGGCCGTGAAGACGGATGAGCTGCATTTTCGCGACCTTAGTCAGGCGTGGATGTGCGACCAACGCGACACGACCTGTGTATCGGTGATCAGCTCTGGCTTGACGGCCGGCTTCGATGCTATGGAGTGAGTAGAGACTTACAAAGTAGGCATCGGGAGCGGATCATTGGTCGAGGCGGCATGTGCATGTAGCGAGAGGGTGGCCGGTACAAACCAGCGCGACCGGCGCCGCGAGGCGATACTCGACGCAGCTGAGGCGCTCTTTCTCGAGCAGGGTTTCGAGCGCACAAGCCTCGCGCAGGTTGTCGGGCAGTCGCGCGGCTCGCTCGCAACACTCTACGAATTGTTCGGCAACAAGCAGGGGCTGCTCCACGCGATCGCCGCGCGCTGGCGCGATGAAGCGGTATCGGAAGATTCGGACGCGCCGCAGGGCCTGTCGAACGCCCAGATGCTGAGACTTTTTGCCCGCCGGCAGCTTGCGAAGATGAACTCCCCGCGCTCGATCGCCCTCATGAAGATGGTGTTTTCCGAGAGCCTGCGCGACAGCGACTTCGCGGCGCAAACCTATCGCGATCTTCACCTGCCTGTCCTCGAGGAACTGACCGCTCTGTTCACCGAATGGACGGCTGCCGGAGGCGCCAGCATTGATGCTCCCGACGCGGCGGCACGCTATTTCCTGTCGCTCACCGCAGGCGACTCGGTACTCGGTAGATTATTCGGGGTCGAGGAGGGCCATATGGCCGAGGAGGAGGTCGACTGGCGGGTCGACAAGTTTCTCGACCAGTTCGAGATTGCCCGGCGCTGATTCCGGAGGCGGGCGAGGACGTCGCTAGTGGCGGCCGAGGCGCCCCGTGTCGCAGGCCCCATCCAGCCAAGCCGATATTTTGCTGTGTATAGAAGCCTTTCGGCAGCGAAGGCGTCTCGCGGGGACGCGCCATCACCGAAGATCGTTTTAACCGGGGGCGCTGTGCCCCAAAGCCGTGGCGCCGATGTTCACGCTGCTCCCATCTGGCGCGAACCGAATTGACAGGTCTTGGGAGTGGCAGATGAGAGAATATAGGAAAGCGGCAACTGCGATCGCCATCATCGCAGTGTGCAGCGCACTGATCGGACCCGCAATCGGACAGCAAAAGCCCGGCGGGGCGGGGGCGGTGGCGGCGCGTAAGGCGAATTTCAAGGAAATCGGGGGCGCTTTCAAGACCGTGAATGACGAGATCCGCTCGGGCCGGCCCGACCTCAATGCCCTGAAACCCGCGGCACGCGATCTTGCGACGAGGTCGCGACTGTCGCTCGGCCATTTTCCTCGCGACAGTGCCCCCGGGCCGGGTATTACGACACGCGCGAAGGCCGATATCTGGTCGAACATGCCGGCCTTCGTCAAACTCCAGAACATGATGGTCAACGCCTCCGTCAGCCTCGACGCAGCGGTTTCGCGGGGCGACGTCGCTGCCATGACCAAGGCACGCGACACGCTGGGCGCGACTTGCAAGGCCTGCCACGACCGGTTCCGTCAGCCCTCGTGACGCAAGGGGAACTACCGCCGTCGGCACGCGGAATCGCTGTTGGGGATCGATAGCGGGCGCGGCATCCTCTTCAATGTCCTGCAGGCAGCGATCGCGCCGCACGTCACCACGGTGTCTTTCCACCTGCTGATACGCAGGGACAATCGCATCGGGCCGACGATCGCCGGACGGCGGTGCCGCGCTAAAGGCAATTCGAAGGGTCTGTTTGCTCGGCCCCGGCGAGCCTGGCGTTGTCCGCATTATGTGCATCTTTCGTCTGTGGGGTCATCATATTCGTAGGTCGACGGCTCGATAGATCTGCAAATGGGCGCCCGGTGAACATGGATGGGGTGGCCGCACGTTCGGCGACCGCCTTTACTGCCGCGAGGCCCGGCGGGCCGGCGGACGAGAATGCAAACAGCATTCCGTGCACAGGGGAGAGGGACGATGATCCAGACTGGCGAGAGCCGGCGAATTGCCATTTCGCGGCGAGGTCTTGCACTTTCGGCCGTTGCTGCCGCGGTTCCGCTTCTCGGAAGCGCCGTGCCCGAAGAGCGTACGACGTTGACCTATGTCCTCAGCACGGTCTATGTCGCCTCTTATCCCGACGACCAGGCGTGTCCGAAGCTTTCGTTGAGCGCGCGCGACATTTTTCTCGATACGCTGCCGCCGGCCCAGCGGGCCGAGCTCGCGGATCCGGCAAAGGAGCGCGAGCTGTCGCGGCTGCTCAGCAGCAAATATGGCTTCAAGGGCGGTCCGACGGGCGCCAGTCCCGGCCGTAACGGATCGGCGCCTTCCTATACGCAAGCCGAGCTCGACGCGCTCCGAGCCAAGTTCAAGATCCCGAGCGGCAAAGGCCATCCGACCTATCTGGGGCTGGTTTTCGGATATAATGTCTGCACCGATCCCGACGATTTCCCGGATTTTGCGGTCGGGAACGCGCCGTATCTGGGCAAGGTCACCTACGGGATGAATCTTGACGGCAAGATAGGGCGGCATGATTTTACCGGCCCCGATGGAGAGCAAGGCGTCGACAATGCCCTGATCGCGGCAACGGGCTGCAACCGCACGACCCGCGATTATGGGGATCCGAAGGTTGCCGACAATGTCATCACCTCGCTCGCAGCACCGCCGATCCTCCAACTATCGGGGGTCGACGATCCGCAGAACGACGATGATGTCGAGGTGCGGGTTTTCGTGGCGGATTCCCCGCTCGAGCTCGATGGAAGCGGAAAGCCGCTCGCCTGGGCGACGTTCAGTATCGATCCCGATCCGCGGTTTGAAACGAGGACGCGAGGGCGGATCAAGGACGGAGTGCTGACAACCGAGCCCTTCGATCTTCGCATTCGGGTGCGCGAGCAGATCATCGACAGCTACCGCGAGATAAAGGGTGCGCGCATCCGCCTTCCGCTCGGGAACGACGATGCGATCGGCGGTTCGATCTATGGCTATCACACGCTGACCAGCCTCTTCGATCCCTATATCCAGGCGGGCACGGTCGGCCTGAACCTGATGTCCTGCCCGGCGGCCGTCAACGCGATCCGCGCGCATGCAGACGGGTATCCCGACCCCGGATCGCGCAAGAACACCGCGATTTCGACGGCGCTCAATTTTCGCGGAGTGCCCGCCTTCGCGGTCCGCGGGGACAATCGCGCCACCCCAGCATCCAGCAGATAGGCTTTTCCATGGTGTCAAAACGTTTCTCTCTTGGCCAGCTGGCGTTTCCGGTGGCGGCGGTCGCTCTTTCGGTCGCGATTGTCGGCCGCGCCCTGGATCCCACGCCCTCGGTGGCTGCGCCGACGGCCGCGACCGAAGCCGATCCGCCTCGTCTCCATCGTCTGACGGAATCCCAGTATCGGGCCACGATTGCCGATATTTTCGGCCCCGGGATCAAGCTCACCGGCCGCCCGGACTCGGATCAGCGTGTCGACGGCCTGCTCGCGGCGGGCACGGGCGTCGTATCAATCACGGCCGGCGGCGCCGCCCAATATGCAACAATCGCGAGGGGGGTTGCCGATCAGGCTGTCGCACCGGAGAACCGGGATCGCCTTGTCGGGTGCGGCCCCGGAGCCGCCGATCCGGATGGACGGGCGTGTGCGACGCGTTTTTTCGCGCGGATCGGAGAGCGGCTCTTCCGCCGCCCGCTCACGGAACGGGAACTTTCGCTTGCCGTCGAGGGCAGCCTGACCTCCTCGGCACAGCTCGGCGATTTCTATGCCGGCCTTTCGACGAGCCTCGCGGGGCTGATGGTGGACCTGCCGTTTCTGTTCCAGGTCGATAATTATGTCCGCGACCCCGCGGGAGGGCTCACGCTCGACGGATGGTCGCGCGCATCGCGGCTCAGCTATTATCTGTGGAATACGGCCCCTGATGACGAACTCCTGCGCGCCGCGCGTGCCGGCGAGCTGATGACAGCGGCCGGGCTCGATGCGCAGATCGATCGCCTGTTGAAATCGCCGCGTTTCGAAGAGGGGGCCCGGGCGTTCTTCGATGACTTCCTTCGCCTCGACCGGATGTCGATCGTCGGAAAGGACCCGATCCTCTATCCGGCCTTTCGGACATCGGTCGGCGCCGCGGCACGCGAACAGACCCTGCGGACGATGCTCCAGCTTCTCGTACGGGAGAATGGCGACTATCGCGAAATCTTCACGACGCGCCGGGTCGCGATGAATCGGACGCTCAGCCCGCTTTATCGGATGGCCTACGCGCCCGCCGACTGGTCGATGATCGAGATGCCCGACGGAGATCCTCGTGCGGGACTGCTCACGCAGATCGCCTTTCTGGCGATGCACAGCCATGAAGGGCGAAGCTCGCCGACGCTTCGGGGCCTGGCGGTGCGCGAAATCCTCTTGTGCGAACATGTCCCGCCGCCGCCGGCCAATGTGAACTTCACGATTGTCCAGGACACCGGCAATCCGCTCTTCAAGACCGCGCGCGAGCGCCTGACGGCCCATCTCGACGACGAGGACTGCGCGAGCTGCCACAAGAAGACCGATCATATCGGGCTCGGGTTCGAAAAATTCGACGGGGCCGGCCAGTTCCGGGCGACCGAGAGCGGCGCACCGATCGATACGAGCGGCGAGCTCGACGGGGTTGCCTTTACCGACCCCGTCAGTCTCGGCCGCGCGCTTCATGACAGTCCGAAGACCACGCGATGTGTCGCGCAGGCGGCATGGCAGACGGCAGCGGGCCGACCGCTCTCCGCGCGTGACGGCCCGCTGGTCGATACGCTCCACGCCGATTTCGAGCGCAGCGGATACCGCATCGCGGTGCTGTTCCGCAGCGTCGCACGCAGTCCCGCCTTCTTTGCCGGACCCGGCAGTCCTGCCCTCCGCATGGCCCGTGCAACCCCTGCAAACCTCTATCGAAAGGCAGCAAGATGACCGACATAAGCCGAAGGGGATTCCTGCTACGGGGGTCGGTGGGCGGAGCCGCGGTCGCGGTGAGCCTGCCATTCCTCGATTATTTTCTCGATGGCACAGGGACGGCCTTTGCCGCGACCCATGGCGGCGGCCCGCTGCCGGTGCGCTTCGGTACATGGTTCTGGGGCTGCGGCGTTATTCCGAGCCGCTGGAACCCGCAGGCTGCCGGAACCGATTTCGCATTGCCCGCGCAGCTCGAGCCGCTCGCGCCGGTCCGCCAGCATGTGAACATATTGTCGAACTTCGGCGTGCCCCTCGATGGGCGCAGCAACAACCCGCATTATAGCGGCAACATCGGCATGCGCACCGGCATTCCGGTCGACGCTTGGCAGCGGATCGAGGCGCCGACGATAGATGTGATCATCGCCGATGCGATCGGCGCCGGCTCGTTTTTCCGAAGTCTGACGCTCTCGTCCGACGGCAATCCCGAGACGACCTATTCCTATGCGAGCGGCAACGCCCGGAACATGGCGATTTCGACCCCGATGGACCTCTATCAGCGCATCTTCGGGCCGGATTTTAGAGATCCCAATGCAGCCGATTTCAAACCAAGCCCCCAGATCATGGCACGGCGATCGGTCCTGTCCGGGATTACCGAGCAGCGGCGCGATCTCGTCGGCAAGCTCGGCGCCGCCGCCCGTGCGCGCGTTGACCAATATTTCACCTCGATCCGTGAAGTCGAGAACCAGCTGGCGCTGCAACTGCAAAAGCCTCCTCCGGCCGAGGCCTGCGTCGTTCCGGGAAAACCGCAGGATCTGCAGCCGACGACCGATGTCGCGGGGCGGCGGGAGGTACACCGGGTGATGAGCGAGATGCTGGCAATGGCGCTGGCCTGCAATCAGACCAAGGTCTTCAACATGGTCTTCGCGACCGCCTTTTCAGACCTCAGGCGGGTGGGAACGAGTACCGCCTATCACCAGGCGACCCATGAAGAATTCGTGGATCGTGACAAGGGATATCAGCCGACGGTCGACAGCTTCGTCTATCAGAATATGGAGGCGTGGGCGGACTTCGTGGCGATCCTCGCTTCGATCAAGGAGGGCGACGGCACGCTCCTCGACCGCAGCCTCGTGCTCGCCCATTCCGACGTCAGCTATGGCAAGAACCACGATGTGACCAGTCTGCCGATCATGCTCGCGGGGCGGGCCGGCGGCAAGATCAAGGCCGGGATGCACATTCCCGGCAATGGCGCTCCGGTCACCAGGGTCGGGCTCACCATCCAGCAGGCGATGGGGGTTCCCGTCGACGGTTGGGGTACGCAATCGATGCGCGCTACCAATGCAATTTCGGAGCTTCTGGCATGAGGGGGGCCGCTTCGGCGCTCGCGCTTGCGCTCACCTCGATGGCGCCCTTCGGCTGCTCCGCGCTTGCTGCCGACGCAGTGGCGACTCCCGCGAGGCTGACCTGGATGTCACTGGAGGTCAGCGACATGGATGCGGCACGACGCTTCTACGTCGATGCGCTGGGAATGAAGCAGATTTTCCAGCTTCATAAATCCGGCGATGCGTTTCAGAAATTCGGGTTCAATTTCTCGGGCGATCAAAGCTCGGGTGAATCGATCCTGATCCTGATCCATTATGACAAGGCCAACCCCGGCCGGAATGGCAGCTCCGGTGCGATGATCGGCCTCATCGTCCCCGACGTCCACGCGGCCGCCGACCATGTGCGCAAGGCTGGCTATGCGGTGCTTCGCGAACCGCCCGCCGATGCCAAGGGTCCGGTTCTGACCGCGATCGTGCGCGATCCCGATGGCGTGACGATAGAGATCACCGAATTGCGCGGTCCGGTGAAATGAGCGCATGGCGCGGATCAGCTTTCGATGTCGATCCTGCGCGCGCCCTTGCGATATTCGGTGGGCGAGAGGCCGGTCCATGTCTTCATGGCGAGGCGAAAGGCGTCCGAATCGCAAAAATCGAGCCGCTCCGTGAGCTCTTCGATGGAATCGTCGGTCCGCGCGAGCAGTTCGAGCGCGTAGTCGCGGCGCACCAGGTCCTTGAGTTCGTTGAAAGACGTTCCGGCCGCGTTCAGCCGGCGGCGCAGGGTCATCCGGCCGAGACCGAGCATGCCGCTGAGGCTGTCGAGCGAGGGCAGGCGGCGCTCATCCTGCAGCACAGCCCGCAGCATGCGCTGCGACCGCGACGCGATGTCCTGCGCTTCGCCCGTTTCGGCGTAGAAGAAAAGATGGTTCACCCTGATCTGCGGTTCGCAGTCGCCGACGGTGCGAATGACGGGAAGGTCGAGATAGGGCGCCGCGAAGCTGAAGCCTGGCATCTCCGCACCGAGCCGCAGGTCGAAAGGCAATATGGCCTGGTCCGACCAGGCGTGACAGTCTTCCGGGAAGTCGAGATGGACTTCTCCGCGGAGCGGCGTGCCGACGGCCCAGCCGAAAATCTCGTGGAACAGGATCATGCTGTTGAGAGTCACCGCGAAAGCGAGTTCGATGTCCTCACCGCGCGCGCCGGTTGTTGCAACGAAGGCCCGGCCGCTCTGCTCGATGAGCTCGATCGATCCCATGCGGCCGTCGGCGGCTTCGAACACATCGCTGATCCGCGGGATGGCCTCGCGCAGCGTCCGGCTGCTCACGAGGCAGAAAAGCATCAGGCGCCAGTCGCATCCCCGGAACTCCTGCCGCCCTGTCACCCGCGAATGGATGTTCGCGAGAAGAACGCAGCAGCGCGCCGTCACGCTTCGCAATTGCGTGTCGTCGAGAAGGGGAATGTCGGCGGCGATGTAATCGTCGAGCGCGCGGGCAGCGCCGACGATCGAGGCGACGTCGCCCCCCTTGCGGGCGATAAGGCGAAGCAGGCGTTCGGCCGTGCGCTCGCTCGTCGCGCGCGGGGAAAATGTCGCCGCGTTCATGGCAATGGCCGGGCGGGCCTGCGCCCGCGCAACTCCGCTCTGGTTCATCCGTGCAATTTCTTCGTCTCCCGCACCGGGGACGATCTCACATCGCAACATGTTGATCAACAACAAAATAATAAGAGTCCTGATAAGTATGGTTGAACAATATTTATAATAGATGGGGGATGATATGAATATGACGTCATATAAACGATGCGCTTCTCTGCTTGCTATCGCATCGTTTTATTTTGAACCGGCGGCGGCGCAGGAGCGTTCCTCGGAACCGGAAGATAGATTTGCCGAACGAACGGCCGATGAGATCATCGTGACTGCCACAAAGCGCGAGCAGGCCTTGAAGGATGTTCCGATGGCGGTCGACGTCGCGACCGGCGAGGACCTCGAGAAATACAAGCTGTTCGATTTCAAGGACATCCCCGCCCTCGCGCCTGGTCTGCAATTATCCAGCAATGGCCGGAATACCATCGCCACCCTGCGCGGCATTTCCTTCAACCCGGACATCGGCGGGCCTGCCGCGATCGGAATTTATTTCAATGAAGTGCCGGTCGACATCAATCTGATCAGCACCGGGATGTATGACGTACAGCAGATCGAGGTGCTGCGCGGACCGCAGGGGACCTTGCGCGGACGCACCGCACCGGCCGGTGCGATCACCATCACGACGCGGCGCGCCGATCTGGATGCGGCAACCGGCCAGGTCCAGGCGACGGTTACCGACGAACATGGCCGGAATTTCCAGGGCGGCGTATCGGTTCCGCTCGCCAAAGGCAGGCTTGCGCTGCGTGTGGCCGGGCTGATCGACCGCAACCGGGCGAACCGCGTCTATAATGTGACCCGCGGCGAGATGGGACGGCAGAAGACCGAAAGTGTCAGGGCAACCCTGTCGTTCGAACCGGCCGAGAATGTCAGCGGCAACATCATCTACCAGTATCTCGACAGCGATCTCAGGCAGACCGTGCAGGTCTTCGGTCCGGGCAATCAGCCCAGCCTCTTCTCGCCCTTGCGGTCGGGGCCGGCCATCGCGGCGACCGATCGCCAGGGTGTCGCCGAAGGCCTGTCTTACTATACCAACAAATCCCACATCCTGACCGGCGACCTGCGATGGGAGGCGGGTGACTATGTGGTCTCGCTGCTCGGCGGATTCCAGGACGTGCGGCTATTCACGCAGTCCGATCAGGACGTGGGGAATGCCGTCATCGGCTACCAGCAGTTTCTGACGGTACCCAACCCGACCAAAAACTATACCGCCGAGGCCCGGATCGACTCCGATTATGACGGCATCTTCAACTTTACGGCCGGTGTCTTCTACAACAAGAACAAATCGCACAGTCCATCGACGTTCCGCGTAGACAGCTTTTTCGCAAATGCGGTTCCGCGTACGCCTTTTCCGGCGACGCAGTTCGCGCTGCCGATTACCGCGCTCGTCGATATCTACAACAATGTCGAAGATCTGGCGGCATTCGGAAATCTGCGTTTCCAGCTCACCGATCGGCTGCGGCTCGAGACCGGGGCGCGGATCACCCGCAACAAGGCCTATGCCCAGAGCTTCCTGACGGTCACATCGCCCGGCGGAGTCGGGCTCCCGATCCCCGGCTTTACGAACCCGAGCGGCCAGCCGACGGTCGATCCGCGGTTTGAAACGCAGGTCGATCACCCGCTGACGGGCACCGCGAGCCTTTCCTATGACTGGACACCGGATGTAACGACCTATGCGACCTATGGCCGCTCGTTCCGGCGCGGCTCGGCGCAGCTCGGTGTAACCACGACGCTCGATTCCTCGCTGCTCGTGCTCCAGCCCGAGCGTTCGGACGCGGTCGAGATCGGGCTGAAGTCGAGATTGTTCGATCGCCGAGTCTCGTTCAACCTGGCGGCCTATTATCAGAAGTTCGACGGCTTCATCGGACTGACGAGCGTCGTGACCTCCGCTGCCCGCAACGGCATCGTCGACAGCGGTACCTTCACCGCGAGCTTCAACGGCGACGCTATCGCCAAGGGTATCGAGATGCAGCTCGACGCGGCTGTTACCTCGTTCTGGGATGCGACACTCGGTATGTCTTACAACAAGTCGCGTTATGACAATGCCCGGGCGCCCTGCAACGATTTCAACTTTGACGGCACTCCCGATTCGGTGGGAACGCCTGCGGTGCCGGTCGGCCAACAGGTCAGCTATTGCCGCCTGAACAGCCGTCTCAACAACTCGCCCGAATTTGCGCTGACGGCGACGAGCGAATTGCGCGCGCCCGTGGGCTTTGGCGAGTTGTTTCTTCGCGGCCTGTTCACGCACCAGGCGGGCTACACTATCGAAGCGGCGGCGTTCCGCGTGCCGTCGAACAACAACCTGGACCTGTTCGCCGGCGTCCGCGACGACGACGGGGGATGGGAATTGTCGGTCTTCGCGAGGAACGTCTTCAATGATACCAGCATCACCGGACGGGGAGCGGGCGAATTGCAGGCATCGACGCGCTATCTGACCACGCCGCCCCCCGGCTCGCAGCCGGCGCCGCCGTTCCGGTCCGGATATCAGACGGTCACGACAAGGCTGCCACGCGAGTTCGGCCTCACCGCAAGCTTTCGCTTCTGATGGAGCTGGGCGGCCCGGGCGGCCAATTACACCCCCCCCCCCCCCCCCCCACAAAGAGCACCCCCCGCCA
>JAEWIL010000156.1 GCA_023387085.1 Pseudomonadota bacterium
GAGCAGCGGCGCGACAAGGTTCGGCCGGGCGCGCGTCGCCTCCCCTTCCCCGCTCGGATCATAAAACATGATGTCGTGCGGGTTGACGAAATTGACCGCCATGAACCACGGCGCGTCGTCGTCATCCTCGACAAAGGCGCGAAGCTGGCTTGCCGCTTCGGCCGCGGTGACGCCGTCGCTCATAAAGCCTTCCCACGAAAGCCCTTCGCGCTCGCCATTGAAGTTATAGCCCGAAAAGCCAAAGGGCTCGAGGATATTGCTCGTGTTCGGATAGATGCCGCCGGCAACCCCGCGCAGGTTCAGCCCCTCGTTGATATTGGAAAGATGCCATTTGCCCTTGTAGGTCGTGCGATAGCCGACGCGGCGCAGCATCGTACCGATCGTCGGGATCTTGTCGCTGAGTTCGGGATGCGGCGGCGAATTGGGGTTCGCGTAGACGCCGGTGTGCTGCGTGTGCAGCCCCGTGTAGATGTTCGATCGCGACGGACCGCACGGGGTCGTGTTGACATGGAACCGGTCGAACGACAGTCCCCGCTCGCGCAGCCATTGATGCGCGGGAAGTGGCAGACCCGTCGGGATATCGGCGAGAGAACGCTCCTGGTCATTAACCATGAAGAGAATATTGGGACGCGAACCGCGCTGCCTTTTCGGCGCCCGCACGGGATCTTTGGCTGTCCGCGCCTGGGCGCCGTTCGCCGCCACCAGTGCTGCGGCGCCTCCGGCGAGCAACGTGCGCCGATCGATCTCTGCCTTGTCGCGCATCCCGTACCTCCCAAAGCCGGTCATGCTGATCTTTCTTAGTATGCTAAGATAATGATCGCTTCGAAAATTTTGTCAAGTTACTTGCGTAAATTTCTGTGGCTTCAGAAGACGGGTGTGTTGGGCGGCAGGTCGATCAGCGAGCGGCCGAGCAATTCGGTGGCCGCGTCGAAGTCATAGACCACATGGCTCGCCATCACATTGACGTCGCGCAGCGCGCGCTGGAGCGGGCTGTTCGTCATATGCGCGCTCGACCCCGCCCCTTCGACGAGCAGGCGGATGGCATCGCGGCAGAGGTCCATGGCCAACGCGACCTGCGCGCGCAGGGCGATGCGGTCCGCATTGCTTACGAGCCCGTTTCCGGCCGCTTCGGTCAGCGCGACATTGCGGCGCCCGACCTCGCGCAGGATCATTTCGGCGGTCGCGGTCTTTGCCGCAGCTTCGCCCAGCCGCATGTGTGCCGAGGCCTTTTCACTCTGCTTGACCGTCGTGCCGAGCATCGTGCGCACGCCGATGCGCTCGCGGAAATGATCGACTGCCGAGCGGGCGACGCCGACCGCGCCGATCGCGGCGGTGATCGCAAGAAAGGGCGTCATCGGCATCCGGTAGATCGGATTGTGGGCGTGGATTTTGGCGCCCGGCGCGTTGCCGTTGCGCATCTCGCCCATGTCCATCACGCGATGCGCCGGAACGAAGACATCGTCGCAGCGGATGTCGTTACTGCCCGTCCCGATCATGCCATCGACGTGCCAGGTATCGAGCACCTCGACCTCCTCCGCCGGCAAAGCGAAGAACAGCTGGCGTGGCGGATTTTCGCCGGGGACCATTCCCGTCACCATCACCCAGTCGGCATGCATGACGCCGGTGCCCCATTTCCAGCGACCCGTCAGGCGATAGCCGCCGTCGACCGGCTGCGCGACGCCCGGCGGATTGGTGGCACCCGGTGCGATGACATACGGAAAGGCACCGCCGAAGGTTTCATCCTGCAGCGCTTCGGGAAACTGGGCGAGCATCCAGTTGTGCTCGACGCAGAAGGCGGTGACCCAACCCGTCGAGCCGCAGCCCTCGGCGATCGGCAGCATCGCGTCGATGAAGCTGTCGATATCGAATTCGAGGCCGCCGTAACGCTTGGGAACGAAGTGATAGAAGACGCCGGTCTTGCGGATCGCGTCCCAAACCGCGTCGACGGGGCGGCGCAGCCTTTCGCATTCGAGAGCGTGGGCGGCGACGAGCGGCTTGAGCGCGGTGGTCCGGCGCACCAGCTCCTCCGGCGTCAGCGCACCGAGTTCCTCGCGCGAAAGCCAGTCGCCCCCTTCCGGAATCCGGCGATCGGCGACCGGCTCCGAACCATCCGTCGCTGCGCGCGTCTGAACCGCGATATTCATGACATCCATCCTCCCGATAAGCCTGTCCCGGCTGACGGAGCAAGAATGGGTCGCGACTCCGATATTGTCAAGTAACTTAACTAAATCTCCTGCAGATCGTTCTGCGCGAGCGCTTCGGGCGGCACATGCGGCGGTTCGCCCCAGTCCATCCTCATCGCGTCGCGCAGGCCATGATAGGCCGGCAGGCCGATCCGTTCGACGAGTTTGACCTCGAGATAATGAAGCGCCTTCGCGGCGGCGCGGCGCGTGGCATTCGTTGGTCCGGCGAACTGCACAATGCGCGCGCGACGATCGTCGGGATCGGGCACGATCTCGACGATCCCCCGCGCTTCGAGCTCGCCGAGCATCAGGCTGATCGCCTGGCGGGTGACGCCAAGGTTGCGCGCGATGCGCGTGGCGCGATGTTCGCCTGCCGAGATATTGGCGATCAGCATCGACTGCGCGCGGCTTACGTTGGGGATGCCCGCCTCCCTGAGCGCGGCCTGCAAGGCCTCGTCAAACCAGTAGACGGCGCTCAGCAGATTCATCATCAGGAACGGGCTGTTCATCGTCATCTTCCCTGTTGTGGCGATGCGGTCCTAATACGGCCGGCCCCCGGTCTGCAACGGAAACGCCGCCGAACCGTCCACCGAGATTTCGCCGCGCGCAGCTTGTCAAAGGCCGGGCGCCGCATTATTCCGCGCGGGCCGTACACCGGCTCCGCGACAGCGGGTGCCGCCACCAAAGATTGTTTCCGCTGAACCCTGTTCCAGCCACTCCCTACGCCGAACCGCTCAACATCGGGGCGGGGCGCCGCGCGCTTGCCATAAGCCTGGCGGTCCTGATCCCCGCGCTCATGTTGCTCCTGCTGTTGTTCTTCGGCGTGGGAAAGCTGCCCGACCGCGTGGAAGAGCGGGTCAGCATGGTGAGCCTGCAAGCCACCGAGGTTTCGGCAGACGCCCATAAGTCGAGCAGCCCGAAGCCCGAACCAGCCGAAGACCGGCCCGAGCCGCCGAAGCCCACGACCGAAAAGCCGCAACCGTCGCCAACGCCGCCCCTGCCCGCGCCGCCGATACCCACGCCGCCGATCCCGACGCCCAACAGCACGCCGGCGCCGCCGGCAAATCCTCCAAGCCCTGCACGTCCGTCGAGCGGCCGCGTTTACGGGCCGCCCGATACGGGCGGCTCGCCCGCCTACAAGGATACCGAGAGGGTGGGAACCGCTCCCAATGGCGATCCACTCTATGCCGCCGCCTGGTATCGCGAACCTAGTGATGGCGAACTGCGCGGCTATCTGTCGACCGCCAGCGGTCCCGGCTGGGGCCTGATCGCGTGCCGCACGGCCCCGGATTACCGAGTCGAGGATTGCGTCGGGCTCGACGAATATCCGAACGGATCGCAGATCATGCGCGCAGTGCTCGCCGCCGCCTGGCAATTCAAGGTGCGCCCGCCGCGCGTCGGCGGGCGGCAACTCGTGGGCGCATGGGTCCGAATCCGGATCGACTATGGCGTCCGCGTGGGCGCCCGCTAGAGCACAGGACGAAGGAAGGTGTCGCCGCGCCCGTTTGCGAGCGCAGCGACCTTTACATCAGCGTTCCACGTCGATGCCGAGCGCTTTCGCCACATGCTCCCACGGCACCAGCTTGAAGTTCTGATTCTCGGGCGGGAACACGTTGCGGCCGTCCTGCGCGGCCATCAGGCCGTGCGGGAAGTTCGGGCCCGCCGCCATGCTGCTGACGTCGAGGCCGTCGGTTTCGGACACGCCGTCGATCCCCGCGGCCAGGTTGGCGCCGATCCGGAACGAGCCGACATAGGCATTGTCGCCCTCGCGGCGGAACACCGCATAGCTGTCGTTGCCCTGGCTCGACACGACCAGATAGCCCTTGCCGCCTTCCATCGCGTAGAGGCCGATCCCTTCCATATCGTCCTTGAGCGCGGGATTGTCGGCGATCTTGGCCAGCATCGAGCGCGCCGGGCCGCCGCGCGGCTCCGCGCCCTCGCGCCAGATGCCGACATCTTCCTCGCCCGTGTAGAGCATGCCCGTCTCGTCATCGGCGACACAGCCTTCGACTTGGCTTCCGAACGGCAGGTCGCGCACCAGCTTAGCGCGCACTTTGCCCGCCGGGGTCGCGGTGAGTTCCCACTGGCGCATCTTGCCGTCGGTCTGGTTGATGAAGACGTACATCTTCTTCGTCTTCGCACTGCGATACATGCAGAGGCCATAGGGATCCTTGAGGCCCGTATCCTGCAGCCCGTCGGCGACGTCGGTCAGCTTGCGCGTCGCGGGATCGAGCGCATAGATCGAGATGCCCTTGGTCGTGCGATTGCTCGCGGTGACCAGCGTGACGTCGCGGCCGCCGAGGCGGAACCCGCTCCTCAGGTCGACATTGTTCATGCGTCCGTCGGGAAGGAACTGAAGCACCTTGCCATCGAGGCCATAGACATAGAGCCCCGACTGCTTCTGCGTTCCGATCACGACGCTTTGCGCGGGGTCGGCGGGGTTGATCCAGATTGCCGGATCGTCGGCGGCGTCGCCCCCGGTTTCGACCGGCGCGGTCTCCACCGTCGCGAGCGCCAGCGGCATGGTCGAAGGTGCCGGTGCGGCCGGCCGCTCGGGAAACCCCGCCGCGGCAAGCAGCGCCTGCCAGCTCGCGATCTTGAAATTGGGCTCATCGGGCGAATTATCGTCGTCGGCGACGATCACCACCGGTCCGGCCACGGTCACGCTGCCCGGGTCCTCGAGCTTGTCGGCACCCGCCGCCAGCGTGACCGACCCCTGATAGGCATAATCGTCGGCGGGGTCGTAGATATTCAAGCGGTTCGCCTTGGCATCCGAAACGAGCAACCGGCCGTCAGCGGCAATGCCGACACCCTTCGCCTCGTCGGTGATATGGCCCAGGCGGACGACATCGACGATCTCGGGCTTGATCTCGGCCTCGGGCTCGGCGGCGAAACGCCACACGCCCACCGCTTCCTGCGAGAAATAGACCGAGCCGCGATCGTCGGCGGCGCAATATTTGATTTCGGACCCCAGCGACCAGCGCCGCGCGATCCGCCCGCTCATCGCGCCCGACGCGTCGGCCGAAACACCCCATTGCTCGATCTCGCCTTTGTCGCCGGCGAGGAAGAGGTAGAGCGTGCCGTCGCGGTGGCTGCGCGAAAAGCACAGCGCCGCGATCGTCATCTCGGGCTTGATCCCCGCGGCGGCGAGCGCAGCGGGAACGCCGCCGGCGCCGACGCGGAAGAATTTCGCGGCATTTTCCTTGCCGTCGAGCGCGGCGAGCAGCGGACCGCCGCCGGGCGCGGCGTCGGCGCGCACGTCGAGCCCGCGAATATTGCCCACCTTATGCGTCGCGACGCGCTGCCCCATCAGGTCGAACACGTCGATCCCCGCCGATTCGGCGCCCGCGAGGATCAGCGAACGCGACGCATCGCCCGGGTCGGCGACGACGACCGCGCCATCGGCGCCCGAACCCTCGGTGGCCTGCGTTTCCGCCGAAGCGGCAACCACCGGAAGCGTCGCGGCCTGCTGCGCCATGGCATTTGTGGCTGGAATGCCGGCCAGTACGGCGGCGATTGCAAACAAACTCGTTTTCACTCAACCCTCCCTCTTCTATTCGAAATCGCGACCGGGAATGCCGGTCGATGAAGCAGCGACCGCCGGTTGGCGGAGCCGAAAGGTCATTTCAGAATATTTTTTCTATCTTTATCTAAAAACAGAACGTATATTCATTCCATGACCAAGTCACCCCTTATTTCCGCCATGATCGCCGCCGCTCACGCCGCGGGCGAAGGACTCATCACCGACCGCGAGCGCATCGCGACGCTCACGATCCACAGCAAGGCCGGCGCCGCCGACATGTTCACCGAGGCCGACCTGAAGGCCGAGGCCACCGTGCGCGAACACCTGATGGCCCTTGCCCCCGACTACGGCTTCCTCGGTGAGGAAGGCGGGCTGACGCCCGGCCGCGACGCCGACCATGTGTGGGTGGTCGATCCCTTGGACGGTACGACCAACTTCCTGACAGGAAGCCCACTCTTCGCGGTCAATATCGCGCTTGCGCGACAGGGCGATGTCATTGCGGGGGTTACCTATGTTCCTGCGATGAATGAACTTTTCTGGGCGGAGAGCGGCAGCGGGGCGTGGCTCGGCGAGAAGCGCATAAAAATCTCGCCGCGCACGACGATCGAGGAATCGGTCCTCGGCGTCGGCATTCCGTTCGCGACCAAGCCCGATCACGGCCAATTCCATGCCGAGATGGAACGGCTCACCCCGCGTGTGACCGGTATCCGCCGCCTCGGCGCCGGCGCGATCGACATGGCGTGGGTCGCCTGCGGCCGCCACGACGCCTATTGGGAACAGAGCGTCAGCGCATGGGACATGGCCGCCGGGGTCGCGATCGTCCGCGAAGCGGGCGGTGTGGTCACCGACACGCTGGGGAACGAGCTCGACCTGATGAACGGCACGGTGCTGGCATCGACGCCGGCGATCCATGGCGAACTGCTGATGGCGCTGGCGCGGGTTTAGATCGGAAGAAGGAAGGCGGGTGAGGGGTGGGAAGCTTCCCTTGAAACCCCGTCATGCTGAACTTGTTTCAGCATCCATGGCCTAGCTCTCGTCTAGCGCTGCGGCGAAGGAAACAGCAGGCCATGGACCCTGAAACAAGTTCAGGGTGACGAAAATCGCAAGGTCCGCAATCGGTCGATAAATGCCACGCCCCGGTCAGGGCGTCGCCCAGCCCCCCTCGCGATGCGAGCGCCGAATTGCGTCGGCAACCTTCTCCACTGCCAGCGCATCGGCGAAGCTCTTCGCGGCCGACGGCAGCCCCGCGGCGGCTTCGATCGCCGCCTTGACCTCGATCGTCTTGAGGTCGTTATAGCCGATCTGGTGGCCCGAGGCGGGGCAGAAGGCGCCGTAGTCGCCATGTTCGGGGCCGGCGCAGATCGTCGTGAAGCCGTTGGTGCGGCCGGGCCCCGAACGATAGAGTTTCAGTTCGTTGAACTGCTCCTGCGTAAAGCCGATCGACCCTTTCGTACCGCTGACCTCGAACGCGAGGCCCATCTTGTGCCCGCTCGCGATCCAGCTCGCCGCCAGCGTGCCGGTCGCGCCGCCGGCGAATTCGACCACCGCATCCATCTGGTCGTCGACGGTCACCGTGCGCTCCCTGCCCTCGGCATCGCGGCGCGTCGGGTATGCGGTGTGCAGCCGCCCCGATACCGACGCTATATTGCCGACCAGATGCTGCGCCATCGCGATGATGTGGCTGCCGATATCGGCGAGCGCGCCGCCCGCCTGGTCGGGCTCGCAGCGCCAGTTGAACGGCGCGTCGGCCGACGCCATGAAATCCTCCGCGTGAATGCCGCGGAAGGCCGTGACCTCGCCGATTTCACCGGCGGCGATCAGTTCGCGCGCAAGGACGATCATCGGATTGTAGAGATAGGTGAAGCCGACGGCGGTCGGCAGGCCGGTCGCCGCAGCGGCCGCAACCATAGCCTCGGATTCGGCGATCGTCGTCGCCAGCGGCTTTTCGCAATACACCGCCTTGCCCGCTTCGAGCGCGGCGATCGCGATCGGCGCGTGAAGCAGATTCGGGGTGGCGATCGCGACCATGTCGATGCCGGGGTCCGCGATGGCGTCGCGCCAGTCGCCGCTCGCATTCGGAATCCCGAGCGAGGCCGCCGCTGCGGTCGCGGTCGGCAGGTCGCGGTCGGCGAGGATCGTGACGCGCGGCGCGCGCGGCAGGTCGAACGTCCGGTCGGCGGCGGCAAAGGCGAGCGCGTGGGCCCGGCCCATGAAGCCGCTGCCGATCAGCGCGATATGGAGCGGGGCGCCGCTCATCGGCCGGCGACCTGCTGGAACCGTTCGCGCAGCCGTTCGAGCGTCTGGCGCTTCACCGGCTGGCCGTCGCGCAGCTTGTACCAGCTGTTCTGGCTGATCCGGTAGGTCTCGAACAGCCCTTCGCAGGTCGCGCACGGCAGATGCGCCTTCATCGCCTCGAACTCGTCGTTTGCGATGGTCACCATCTCGAAGCGCATTGCCTATTCACCTCCATAATAGCTGCCGCCGCGCTCCACGCGCTCGCGGCGTTCGAGTTCGTCCTTGTCGATCGCCGCACGCCAGCTTTGCTTGCCGTTGACGAGGTCGGCGGCGGTGAGGACGACGGGCTTACCCGATCCCGAGGCACCGACCACGTCGCGCACGCTGAGCTCGACGCGCGGTTCGGGATCGAAGCTGAACTCGAGCAGCCCGAAATTGGCGCTGCGCACGAAAGGCTGGCGCAGCCGCACCTCGGGATGCTGGTCGACGAATTTCGGCGCGAGATATTGTGCGAGCCCCGAGCTGACGAGGTCGTAGAAATCATAACCGCCCTTGTCGGACCAGGGCACGCAATTGACCTCGCCCTGATGGACGTCGCCCGAGATACCGAAGCAACCGCCGACCTTTTCGTCGCGGATGAAATCGAGGATCTCGTTGCGTTCATGCAGATAATTGGCCCAGCTGTCGCCGTCCTTTTCGGCGAGCGTCCAGCCGGTGCCCGAGGCGAGGATCTTGAACGCCGCCTTCGACGCCTTGAGCTCGCGCTTCAGCCACGCCTTCTGCCCCGCGCCGAGCATCGTCTTGGCGGGACCGTCGGGGGCGTCGGGGGCATCGCGGTAATAGCGGCCGTCGAGCATGAAGATATCGACCGGCCCGAAACTGTGGCGAAAGAAAATGCCCGGTGTGTCGGCGGTGCCCGCGGACGGGTTGGCCCACCAGCGCCGGAACAGCCGGTGGGTCATCGCCTTAACGCCATTGTGGCGGTCGGAGTTGTTGTAGCCGAAATCATGGTCGTCCCAGATCGCGAGCTGCGGCACCGAGCGGAGCAGCGGGACGAGCGCCGACACGTTACGCTGGCGCGAATAGAGCGTCGAATAGGCGGTCTCGCTGTCGCTGTCGGCGTAGATATTGTCGCCGAGCCACAGGAACAGGTCGGGCTCCATCGCGGCGATCGCCTCGAACACCGGCTGCTCGGGATAAAGCTGGACGCGCACGCACGATGTCGACGAGGCCATTCTGCTGGCCGATCGCGTCGTGATGATGACCAACGGTCCGCGGGCCCGCATCGGCCGGATCATGAACATCGACCTGCCGCGCACGCGCACCCGCAAACAGTTGCTGGAGCATCCGATGTACTACCACTATCGGAACGAGCTCCTGGCATTTCTAGAATCTTGCGAGCGTCAGCATACGCACGCCGCATAATCAGGAAAAACAAACGCTCTGGGAGGCGAAGCATGCGTTCATGGGG
>JAEWIL010000222.1 GCA_023387085.1 Pseudomonadota bacterium
CGCGGGTGTTCCCCCCCGCGCCCCGTTTCTGTTTGTCCGTGAAACTTAGAAGCCCATCACGAACGAGACGCTGATCGCGCGCGGCGAACCGAAGTTCACGAACGCGTTGGACGAGCTCGCGAGATTGTCGAGGCTGCCGCTGAACGAGCCGACATAGAATTTGTCGAACAGGTTGCTGATGTTCAGCTGGATACGCGAATGTTCGAGGCCGGCGCTCGCGAGCGAGTAACGCAGGTCGAGATCGACGACTGTGTAGCCCTTGAACTTGGCACCCGGGGCAATGATGTCGGTTCCCGCTGCGCCGTTCAGCTTCGGCACCGCCTGAACAACGCCATTGATGTCGTTCATGAAGCGCGAGCCGGTATACTTGGCCTGCGCGCCGATGCTGAAGTCGCCGACATTGGCTTCCGCGCGGCCACCGAACAGGAACTCGGGCGCGTTACGCTCGCGCTTGCCGGCCGTCCGCAGATAGGCGACGCCGCCGTCGATATAGCACAGACCCGCGCGGGCGATATCGCTCGTTGGGTTGCAGCCCGAGGTAATCGCATCGCGCTCGATCTTCGACTTCAGGTACGAACCGAAGACATAGAGCGAGATTTCCTTGATCGGCTGATAGGCGACGCTTGCGTCGACGCCGTACTTCTTGACCGGACCGAGGTTGGTGTCGGTGCCGTTGCCGTCGATGTCATAGGAAGTGACGAGACGGTTGCTGTACTTCGAATACCAGCCGGTCAGTGCCGCCTGGACCTTCGAGGTCTGGTAGCGGAAGCCGACGTCGAAGCTGTCCGAGGTTTCCGCCGAGCGGAACGACGAAGCGTCGTCGGCGGGGAAGAAGAAGGCGCTGTAGAGAGCGTCGGTGCTGGGAACCGAGAGATTCTTCGTATAGCTTGCGGCGAAGCTGAGGTCGGGGGTGATCTTGTAGACCATACCGACGTTCGGCAGCACCTTGTCATACTTCAGCGTCCGCTTCTGCGGCAGCGCGGCGCCGGCGGGCTTGCCGGTGGTCGCATTGTACGAATAGGGGAAAACCGTCTGATAGGCGGCAATCTGGTCCGCCGGCGCGCACTCGACGAACGCACCCGAGCTGCCGCCCGTGCTCGACGTGAAGCAATAGTTGTTGAGCTCGCGCTTGAAGAAGGGCGCACGCAGGCCGAGCTGGACGATCAGCTTTTCCTCGAAGAACTCGCCGCGATATTCGCCCGCGACCTGGTTCAGCGTTGCGAACGACAGGCGGTCGCGCTTCTGAAGGACGTTACCATAGACGTCGGTGACCGGATCGTTGATCGGGAAGACATCGAGCGGCTCACCGTTCACGGCCAGGAAGCCGGCGGGGCCGGTCTGGCGGTGACGCGCGCGGTCGTAGCTGTACGACAGGCGGACGCGGTTCGTGTCGTTGATGTCATACACGAGGTTCGCGATCGCGACCCAGCGGTTGGTGTTCGTCTGGCTGGGCGACAGCAAGGTTACCTTGCCGAGGACGCCGTCACCGTTGAGGTCGCGGCCGAAGTAGAATTTGCCACCATAGTTGCCGGTGCCGGTGAAGGTCAGGCCGTTCGCGGTGTTCGTCTTGGTGAAGAAGGTCTCGTTGGCGTCGGTCGTACCGCCGCCGTTCGCCTTCACCGTCTGCCACGCGCCGTCGAACGACAGCGTCAAACGATCGGTGAGCGTGAAGCGCGACTGCCAGCGCACGTTGCCGGTGTTCGACGGATTATAACGACGCTCGAACTCGGTGCCGCAAGTGTTCACGACGCTGGTCTCGCTGACCTCACAGGGGAAGCCACCGCCGGTTGCCGGGTTGCCGATGTCGTAGAAGCGGCCGTCCTTGTCGCCGGTGATGGCGTTGGCGCGGAGCGGCGAGCCGCCGAAGTTGTTCCGGTTTTCGTTGTAATGGCCGGCGATCGAGATGAAGTCGCCATTGTCGCCGATCGGCTGATAGATCTTGCCGTTATACTGCTGCTTGCGGATCTTGCCGTAGTTGGCGAAGGCTGCGACGTTGTTGGTCGTCGAGGCCGAGAACCAGGCCTTGGTGCCCCACGGCGTGAATTCGCCAGTCTGGATCAGGCCGAAAACGCGGTAGTACGGACGGTCGCCCGCCCCCTTGGCAATGATATTGCCGTAGGAGGCGCTGACCATCGCGCTCAGCTCGTCGCTCGGCGTCAGCGTGTTGATGTTGACGGTGCCGCCGACGGCCGCGGCGGTCGGGCTGTCGACGTCGGTCGAACCGAGGTTGACGTTGATGCGCTCGACCAGCTCGGGATCGACCTGCTGGTTCGTGTAGATGGCATAGTTGCCCGAATCGTTCAGCGGAATACCGTCGAACGTCTGCGAGATGCGCGACGAGTCGAAGCCGCGGATCGTAAAGTTACCGCCGCTCGAACCCCAGGGATCGTTGTTCGTGAAGCTTACGCCGGGGACGAGATTGATGATCTCGTTGACCGACTGGCCGGGACGCTGCCGCTGGATCAGCTCCGAATCGACGACGACCTTGGCCTTCGGCGAGTCGGGAATGATGATGCCCGCGACGTCGCGCGATGCCGAGCCGGTGACGACGATTTCATTGTCGAAATCGGCCGAACCCGTCGACTGGGCGAAGGCAGGCGAGGAAAGAAGCGCGACCGGAATCAGCGCAGCGCTGGCGGCAAGCGTATGACGGAATTTCATGTCAGGAAGTCCCCTTGGGTGGTACAATCGGCTGGCGCGCGGCAGGGGCGCGCTTGACCTGCGAGCGCCCCTGAAGCCCGCATGTGGCACGATTGTGACAGCAAATGTGACAGTGCAAGCCACGCGTGGGTGCGAGCCGGAACAGAGGTCAAAAAAGCGCGAATTTGCGTCGATCCGGCAAATCTATCCACAGCGGGAATTGCGTTTTTTCAGGCAACTGTTGCTGCAATGCAACAAAAAGGGCGCCGCGCTTTTCGCGCGACGCCCTTTTTATGCGGAATTTCCCAGTTGCGACTCAGTCGTCGGCGCTCAGGCCGCGTCGCCGGCGGCTTCCTTCGCCTTGTCGGCGTAAACGCGTACGGGGTCCTTGCGGCCCTCGACGACATCCTTGTCGACGACGATCTCGACCACGTCGGTGAGGTCGGGCAGGTCGAACATCGTGTCGAGCAGGATCGCCTCGACGATGGACCGCAGTCCGCGCGCCCCGGTCTTGCGTTCGATCGCCTTCTTAGCGACCGCGACCAGTGCATCGTCGGTGAAGGTCAGCGCGACCTCCTCCAGGTCGAACAGCTTGCGATATTGTTTGACCAGCGCATTCTTCGGCTCGCCGAGAATCTTGACCAACGCGTCGATATCGAGATCCTCGAGCGTCGCGATCACGGGCAAGCGGCCGACGAATTCGGGGATCAGGCCGAATTTCAGCAGATCCTCGGGCTCGATATTCTTCAGCACCTCGCCCGCGCGGCGTTCGTCGGGCCCGGCGACATGCGCGCCGAAACCGATCGACTTGCCCTGCAGGCGATCGCCGATGATCTTTTCGAGGCCGGCGAAGGCGCCGCCCGCAATGAACAGGATGTTCGTCGTGTCGACTTGCAGGAATTCCTGCTGCGGATGCTTGCGGCCGCCCTGCGGCGGAACGCTCGCAGTGGTGCCTTCCATCAGCTTGAGCAGCGCCTGCTGCACACCTTCGCCCGACACGTCGCGGGTGATCGACGGATTTTCGGCCTTGCGGCTGATCTTGTCGATCTCGTCGATATAGACGATGCCGCGCTGCGCCTTTTCGACATTATAGTCGCTAGCCTGCAACAGCTTGAGGATGATGTTCTCGACATCCTCGCCCACATAGCCCGCCTCGGTCAGCGTCGTCGCGTCGGCCATGGTGAAGGGCACGTCGAGGAAGCGCGCGAGCGTCTGCGCAAGCAGGGTCTTGCCGCTGCCGGTCGGCCCGACAAGGAGAATGTTCGATTTTGCCAGTTCGACCTCGTCTCCGCGTCCCGAGTTCGCAAGGCGTTTGTAATGGTTGTGCACCGCGACCGACAAGACGCGCTTCGCCTTGTTCTGGCCGATCACATAGGCGTCGAGATGCTGGCAGATTTCCAGCGGCGTCGGCACCGCGCCATCCTTGCGCGCGGCAACGCCGCCCTTGATCTCCTCGCGGATGATGTCATTGCAAAGCTCGACGCATTCGTCGCAGATGAACACGGTCGGTCCGGCAATCAGCTTGCGGACTTCGTGCTGCGACTTGCCGCAGAAGGAGCAGTAAAGAGTGCTCTTGCTGTCCGAGCCGCTCAATTTCGTCATAAATCTTCCTCTGACGGACCCAAAAGGGGCACCGCCGCCTTTATCCTAGTCCCCGGCCACCCAATTACAATATGGCAATTGGGTGACATGGCTTCAATGTCCCGCCTAGCATCAGGGCATCAGGCAGACGTCAATGAACGCGGTTACCGGGGTATGTGCGTTGGCAGGCCGCCCCGAATCAGGGCGTCGGACCCTCGCTGATTTCCTTCGGCGCTTCGTCGCCGGGCAGACCGGGGCGACGGTCGTAAACGTGATCGACCAGGCCGAACGCCAGCGCTTCGTCGGCTTCGAGGAAGGTGTCGCGATCCATCGCCTTCTCGATCTCTTTCAGCGACTTGCCGGTATATTTGACATAGAGATCGTTCATCCGCTTGCGGATACGCAGGATTTCCTTGGCCTGAATCTCGATATCCGACGCCATGCCGCGCGCGCCGCCCGACGGCTGGTGGACCATGACGCGCGCGTTGGTCAGCGCGACGCGCATGCCGGGTTCGCCCGCCGCGAGCAGGAAGCTGCCCATCGAGGCAGCCTGACCGATGCACACCGTGCCGACGCGCGGGCGGATGTACTGCATCGTGTCGTGGATCGCCATGCCCGCTGTGACGACGCCGCCCGGCGAGTTGATATACATATAGATGTCCTTCTTCGGATTTTCCGATTCGAGGAACAACAGCTGAGCGGTGATCAGCGAAGCCATATTGTCCTCGACCTCGCCGGTGACGAAGATGATCCGTTCGCGCAGGAGGCGCGAGAAAATGTCGAAGCTGCGTTCGCCGCGGCTCGTCTGCTCGACGACGACGGGAACAAGGGCGGCGAGCGGGTCGATCATGCGAATTTCGTCCTTATTAATCCGGGTTGCCGCGCCGAGGACCGGCCGGCTGCCCCACCGCGCCTTACATCGGCGGCAAGACGAAGTGTTTCAAGGGGGCAAATCGGGGACGGCGCTTTGGGAGGCATATCCGGCCAGCGGATAAAGGAGGAACCGCCTGTTGAAGGCGATGTCGGTTATGGGGTGGGAAGCGGACGTTGAGCCCCTCACTTCCGTCATCCCGGGCTTGACCCGGGATCCCGCTTTTTTCGTGAATGTACGGCCCTCGGTCTCAAGCGGGACCCCGGATCAAGTCCGGGGGGACGATGCAAGATGC
>JAEWIL010000088.1 GCA_023387085.1 Pseudomonadota bacterium
CCGCGGTTTTCCGGCCCCCCGCGCCCCCCGGCGCGGGGGGGGCGCGGCTGCTCGCCTTCTGGTTCGACGAGCATGGGTTCGATGACTGGTACGGCGGCGGCCCCGATTTCGACGCGGCGGTGCGCGATCTGGCGGGCGAATGGCGCGAGGCGCTGCGTGCGCTGCCGGCGGAAAGCTTCCTCATCGATGTCGACACCGCGCTCGCGGCTGCGATCCTGTTCGATCAGGTGCCGCGCAACGTCTACCGTCGCCAGGCCGAAGCGTTCGCCACCGACGATCTGGCGCGCGCGATCGCGCGCGGGATGGTCGCGCGCGGCTGGGACCGGGACGTGCCCGAGGAGCGGCGGCAATTCGTCTATCTGCCGTTCGAGCACAGCGAGGATATCGCCGACCAGCGCGAATCGCTGCGGCTGATGGCCGGGCTCGCCGACCCGCGGTCGCTCGACTATGCGAAGAAGCATTTCGACATCGTCGACCGTTTCGGACGCTTCCCGCACCGTAACGCGGCGCTCGGCCGCGCGAACCGGCCGGGCGAGGAAGCGGCGATAGAAGAGGGCGGCAATTGGTGATAGGCGGTCCCGACCCCGAAGGAGGACGGACATGGCCGAATTCACCGACACGCTGACGGACAAGCATATCGCCTTCATCGAACGGCAACCGGTCTTCTTCACCGCGACCGCGGCGAGCGAGGGGCGCATCAATCTGTCGCCCAAGGGCTATGCGGACAGCTTTCGCGTGCTGTCGGAGGTGCAGGTCGCCTATCTCGACCTTGGTGGTTCGGGGAACGAGACGCACGCGCACCTTGCGGCGGACGGGCGTATCACGCTGATGTTCTGTGCGTTCGACCGCACCGCACTGATTCTGCGGATATATGGTCGTGGCCGCCCGGTGTTGCCGCAGGACGATGAATGGGAGGCGGTCGCCGCCAACTTCACGCTGCTTCCCGGCACGCGGCAGATATTCGTCATCGACGTGGAGAGCGTGCAGACCAGCTGCGGCTGGGGCGTGCCGATGATGGAATTGCAGCACGAGCGCGAGACGCTGCAAAAATATCACCGGCAGGCCGATCCTGCGCTGTGGGTCGAGAAATTCGAGGGACGCACGCAGAGCATCGACGGTCTGCCGACACGCCCGACCGACCGTTATATCGCCGGAGACACCTGATGCCGCTTGTCGAACTCGCCCGGTTGCCGAACGGTGTCGAGGCCGAATTGCTGCGCGGACGGCTCGAAAGCGCCGGCGTCCATGCCGTCTGCTTCGATACGGGGATGAACATCGCCGAAAGCGTCGGGTTGATGATTCCGGTGCGGATCATGGTGCTCGACGAGGATCTGGTCGAAGCCCGGGCGCTGATCGAAGAGTTCGAGGGCGGCGGGAACGGAAACGCGGCCTGAGCGCTTGAAACCCACGTTATGATCAAGGTCGCTTCCTATAATATGCGAAAGGGCATCGGGCTCGACCGGCGCCGCGATCCGGGTCGGGTGCTGTCGGTGCTTGGCGAACTCGACGCCGATATCGTCGCATTGCAGGAGGCCGACCGCCGGTTCGGTTCCCGCGCGAGCGCGATCCCGCCCTATATGTTCGAAGAGCATAGCGATTATGTGCCGGTCGATCTGCTCGATGGCCGGCCCTATGCAATCGGCTGGCACGGCAATGCGTTGCTCGTCCGCAAGGGGATCGAGGTCGAGGAAAGCCACGCGTTGCACCTGCCGACGCTCGAACCGCGCGGTGCGGTGGCCGCGACCTTGCGAATCGGGAGCGAAAGGCTGCGCGTTGTCGGCATGCATCTCGACATTTCGGGGCTGCGCCGCCGCCAGCAGGCGCGCGCGATCCTGCAGCACGTATCGCAGGGAGAGAATCTGCCGACGATTCTGATGGGCGATTGCAACGAATGGCGGAACCGTGGCGGCTGCCTAGCGGATTTCGGCGAGCATCATCGGCTGGTCGACACGGGGCACAGCTTCCACAGCCGTCGTCCGGTCGCCAAGCTCGACCGCATTTTCGCCTCGCCCGATCTGGAGCCGATCGATGCCGGCGTCCATCGCAGCGCGCTGGCGGCGCGCGCGTCGGACCATCTTCCGATCTGGGCGCGATTCAGGGTGGCCGGTTAAACGCCGCAGGCTGCGGCGAGGAGCACGCCCTTTGCCGTCAGCCCGTAGCGGCTGATCGGCGGCCGGGCATCGACAATCTCGCGCACGACCAGCCCATGTTTGCCCAGCGTGGCAAGGCCTTGCGACAGCGCGCGCGGCGTCGCGGGCGCGAGGAGACGCGACAAGGCGTTGAAGCGATCGTGTCCGGTGCCGATTCCCGCCACGAGCGGTAGCCCCCAACGCGTCGTGGCGCCCGGTGGCAGGCCGATCGCGCGTTGGGCTTCGGCGATCGATGCGGCACGCTCCGCCGCGGCCTCGCCTCGCCCCGTCAGGACATATTCGGGGCGCAGCGGGTGACCGTGGCCGGGATTGCGCGCGACCCATCCGATCGCCGCCGCCGCCTCCAGCGTTCGCGACAGGCTGTCGCGCGAAAGCCCAAGCCGATGGATCAGTTCGACGAAACGCGCCCCCCGGTGCGCTGCCAGGTCGGCGAGCAGCGGCACCAGCCAGCGATGGCTGCCAAGCTCGGCTAGAACAGGATCGAGGCTGGTTGACCGCATTTTTCAACTAACTATACAAACCGGACTAAATTCGCAAGCGGGCCGGGGCGGCGATTCGCCTTTCGGACCGTGCATCATCGAAAATCGCGGATCCGGATTTCCGCGACGTCGAAAGGAGGAAGAACATGGCGCTTCAGATCGGATCCGAACTCACATGCTCATTGGGGGTCAGGGACATGACCGCGTCGATCGGTTGGTACGAACGGGTGATGCAATGCCAATTGCTTTACCGCGCAGACGAGATCGGCTGGTGCGAGATGGCGACTCCGATGAAGGGGGTGAACATCGGGCTCAGCGAGGTCGAAAACGTTGTGCAGGGCGGCGGCGCAACCAACGTGTTCGAGGTTGTCGACATCGATGCCGCGAAGGCGCACCTCGATGCCCAAGCGGTGCGTCAGGACGGCGACATCCAGCATATTCCCGGGCTGGTGAAACTGCTCACCTTCTACGATCCCGACGGCAATGCCTTCATGTTTTCGCAGGCAGAAAGGGCGGTCTGATCCGTTAAGGGCCGACTCGATTCTGTCGGGCGTTGCGGGAGGCGCCTTCTGTTGCCTCGCCGACGAAGGATTGAAAAATGGCCTATTTTTGCGGTGCGCGCGGTGCGGGCAAAAAAAGAGGGCCGGGACTTGCGTCCCGGCCCAGCCTTTCAGGCTCTCCCCTCCTGAAACTCATGGCAGACTGAATGCCATATTAATGTCATGTTGCAAAGACTAAATTTGCGGCACCCAAGTTCAAATTTTGTGCACTCCTTCGTGCAGCATCGAATGGCCTGTCGGAGTGCGAAGGAGAGCCGATTTGCGCACAAAAAATGGCCGGGAGCCAAAGCACCCGGCCAGTGGTTCGCAGGAGGAACCTCGTTAGGACCCCGCCGCCCTTGAAAGAGGAGAGAGAGTGGCGGCGGGTATCCTGTCTCGTTAGATATTGTAGGCGCGCTCCCCGTGCTCGCCGAGGTCGAGGCCCTCGCGTTCGACCTCTTCGCTGACACGCAGGCCGGTAAGCGCCTTGGCGGCGTAGGTGGCGATGATGGTGCCGACGGTGGCCCAGGCGATCGCGACGAGGACCGCGACGATCTGGGTCGCGACCTGCGGGCCCATGGCGAAATCCTCGCCGCCAGGCCCGCCGAGGCTGGGGGCATAAACGATGCCGGTGCCGATCGCGCCGACGATGCCGCCGATGCCGTGGATGCCGAAGGCGTCGAGCGCGTCGTCATAGCCGAGCTTCGGCTTGAGGACGGTAACCGCGTAGAAGCAGATCACCGAGGCGACCGCGCCGAGGACGATGGCGCCGAACGGACCCGAGTTGCCTGCTGCCGGCGTGACCGCGACGAGGCCCGCGATGATACCCGAGCAGAAGCCGAGCGCCGAAGGCTTGTGACCCGCGACCTTCTCGGCGAGCATCCAGAACAGCGCGGCTGAGGCGGTGGCGACGAAGGTGTTGATCATCGCAAGCGCGGCCGAGCCATTGGCCTCGAGCGCAGAGCCGGCGTTGAAACCGAACCAGCCCACCCAGAGGAGGCCGGTGCCGACCATCGTCAGCGTCAGCGAGTGCGGCGCCATGATTTCCTTCTGGTAACCGATGCGCTTGCCGAGGATCAGCGAGGCGACGAGCGCCGAGACGCCCGCGTTGATGTGCACCACCGTGCCGCCCGCGAAGTCGAGCGCCGCCGGCAGTTCGGTACCGAACATCTTGCCCTCGAACAGGAAGCCGCCGGCCGCCCACACCATGTGCGCGATGGGGAAGTATACGATGGTCAGCCAGATGATTCCGAAGACCAGCGCCGCCGAGAATTTCAAGCGTTCGACCGTCGCGCCGAGGACCAGCGCAAGCGTGATCGCGGCAAAGGTCATCTGGAAGCTGATGAACACATATTCGGGCAGCTTGAAACCGTCCGAGAAGGTATCGGCAAGGCTGTCGGGTGTGACGCCGGCGAGGAAGAATTTGCCCCAGGCGATGAACGCGTTGCCTTCCGGACCGAAGGCGAGGCCATAGCCGTAGACGACCCAGACAATCATCGCGAGACAGGCAAGGGCGCCGATCTGCGTCATCGTCGAGAGCATGTTCTTGGTGCGCGTGAGGCCGCCGTAGAAGAGTGCGAGACCCGGCAGGATCATCGCGAGCACGAGCACGGTAGCCGTCATCATCCAGGCGGTGTCACCCTTGTCGACAACCGGTTCGGGTGCGGCTGCGGCCGCTTCCTGCGCCCAGGCGGGCAGCGCGGCGAACAGCGCAAGGCCCGCGGCCCCGGCACTCGCCGCAATCTTGTTTGCGAACTTCATATGTTCCCCCTTTGTCATCTAGAGAGCCGCCTCGCCGGTCTCGCCGGTGCGGATGCGCACCGCCTGACCCACGTCGAGGACGAAAATCTTGCCGTCGCCGATCGACCCGGTCCCGGCGCTTTGCTGGAGCGTTTCCACCACGCGCGGCGCGAGCGCGTCGTCGCAGACGAGCTCGATCTTGACCTTCGGCACCATGTTGGTGGCGTATTCGGCGCCGCGGTAGATTTCGGTCTGCCCCTTTTGCCGGCCGAACCCCTTGACCTCGGTCACGGTCATGCCGGCGATGCCCAGCCCGGTCAGTGCTTCGCGCACCTCGTCGAGCTTGAACGGTTTGATGATAGCCAGGATCAGCTTCATGATGCCCCCTTCTGCTTGTAGCACCATGTTGCGGTGCAACAGCTGTGCCAGATTACGCTGGGGACTGAAAAATTGGTATTTTATGACGGCCGGTGGCCGCGCGGCGCGCTCAATCGTTCGCGGCGCGGGCAGGCGAGGCAGGCATTTGCCTAAATTTTGGGCAGCTCGGACAGTATATCATAATGACGGCCGATGCCGAAGCGCGTGAGACGCGTGAAGCCTGCTGCGCGTAGCCGCGCCTCGATGGCGGCGGCATCGATCCAGCGTTCGTCGACCTCATAAAAGATCGCGGCGATGCGGTGGCGATGTGTCGAGGCCATCAGCGCCTCGATCACCGTTTCCTCATGCCCTTCGACATCGATCTTGACGATCAGCGGTGCGGACCCTTCGAGCAGCGTATCGACGCCGGCGATGCCGAGAATACGGATGTCCTCGCCCTCGTCGGTCGCGGCGGCGCGCAGGCTGGCGGTCCCGCTGTGCCGCCCATCGATGGCGATGCGTGCGGTGCCGGACTTGAGCGAGACCGCGGCGTGGACGGGGCGGATGACGGGGCCGAGGCCGTTGAGCGCGATATTATCGCGTAGCAGTGCGAAGGTGGCGGCGACCGGCTCGAACGCGATCGCTCTTTCGCAATGGACATTGCGCGCGGCGAGCAGGCTGTAGAGTCCCTGGTTGGCACCGATATCGACAAAGATGAAGGCGCGGTTCCGCGCGGCAAGATAGTCCGAAAGCGCACGGCCGTAGGTGGCATGGTAGCAATAGCGGAAGGTGCGGTCCTGCCAATTGGCGCGCATCCGGACGCCGTAGCGCGAAGTCACGACACCCGTCTCTCGGCGCAGCGGCAGGTGGGCAAGCAGGTTTGCCCACGCCTTGGCGAGAGTCTTGCCAAGGCCATAATCGATGAAGGCGCCGAGACGCGACGGAGCGGCGGCGGTCATTGGCGTGCCATATAGTCGAGGATCGCTTCCGCCGCGCGCTCGGACGAGGGGCGGTCCTGGAGGTCGAAGCTGTAGCGAAAGAGATGCTCCTGCCGCTCGCGCATCGTCGGGGTCAGACGCGGCACCTCGGCGAACGCCGCGTCGAGATCGTCGATCGTCTCGAGGACATGGCCGCCGCGCCAGTGCGCGAAATCGGCGTTGCCTTCCCACGCGAGCCGCCGCGGGTTGAGAAAGAAGCAGGGGCGCGGGCGGCGGATGAACTCGTAAACCTGACTGCTGGCGTCGCCGAGATAGATGTCGGCGGCTTCGGTATAGGTCATGTCGAGGCTGGCGGAGCTGCCGGTGTCGATCAGCATATGGTCGTGCTCGTAATGTTCGGCGCGCGGTCCGAGATTCCAGCCGAGCGCGAAGGGCGAGAGCGAGGCGGTGATGCGCTTTTTGAACAGCATCACATGCGGCGCGAAGATCAGATTGTAGCGGTCGCTGCGCGCGAACCAGTCGAGGATCGCGGGACCCATGCGATACCAGGATGACAG
>JAEWIL010000262.1 GCA_023387085.1 Pseudomonadota bacterium
GAGCAGCGATGCGCCGCCGACCGGCGCCAGACGCCACCAGGCGGCGGCATCGGCGCAATGATCGATCAAGGCGCCGCCGCGAACCGAAGCGACGATGACGGGGCGATCGATGCGCGCTGCTGCGGCAGCGAGGGCATGCTGCCAGCATTCGAGATCGACGTCGGCCAGCGCGACGAGGCTCTCATTCTGCCCTGGCAGATCGGGTAGCACCGTCGCGAATCCGTCAGCCGCGAGCGCGCGCATCGCGAGCACCAATGTGCGGCGCAGCCGGTTGGCCTCGTCGAACAGCGGCGGGACGATCAGGACGGTGGCGCGGGGAGTGCCCGCGGGATCGATGCGCAGTCGATGTTCGGTCACGGGCGCATCGATCGGGTTCAGCCCGCCACCTTGCGCTGCGCGAAAGTCAACAGATTACCGTAGGTTTCGAAGATTTCGCCGTCGATCTCGTCGTCGTCGATGACGATGCCGAGGCGGTCTTCCATCTCGGTCAGTACCGTCGCGACCGCCATCGAATCGAATTCGGGCAGTTCGCCGAACAGCCCGCTGTCGTCGGTCAGCGCCGCAGCGCGCGCGTCGCCAAGACCGAGGACATCGGCAAGCAGGGCGCGGAGGGTGGCGTCGACATTATGGGCTTCGGTCATGTGTCTTTCCTGAGCAGCGAGCGGGCGAAGGCCTTGATTGCCGGTCCCCATGCCGCGAGGCGCGACGGATTGAAAGCCTCGATACGCCACAAGGGATCGTGGCGGTTCATCCAGTCGCGCTTGTACGCGTCGTTGCCGGTACCGAAATCGACGCGTTTCACGCCGTCGACTTCGATCACATGGCGGAACAGAACGGCCGACAGCAAGGTACCCGGCGACGCCTTCAGGCTATCCTCGACATGCGCGAGCTTGTGGATGAAGGCGGTGCCGTCCTCGACCGTCCAGAACTGCGCGGCGACGGGCGCGCCCTCGATGCGCGCGAGCCCCATGCGAAAGGTCCCGCGTGCGCTCTCGGCCTCGGCGAAGGCGCGGAGCAGCGCGGGATGGCCTTCCTCGGGCTTCCAGCTCGCCGCATAAATGGCTTCATAGGCGGCCCATGCGTCGGCATCGAAGCCGGTGAACAGCCTGATGTCGACCACACCCTTCTTAGCCTTGCGCTTGACCGTATTCTTGAGGGCGCCGGGGCGGCCGTCCCACCATAAGTCGTGCGTCAGGCCCTCGAGGTCGAGCCAGTGACGGTCACCCGCCGGCGCAGACTTCACCCACCAGCCGGCATCCCGGAGCGCGATTTCTAGGTCGCCGGGCAGGCCGTCGATATCGGGTACGGGATAGAGCGTCACGCGCGCCGCGCGGGATTTGAGCCGCGCGAACAGGTCGCGCAGCGCGCCGCCCCGTTCGCCGGGATGGGCGGGACCCGCAAAAAGCGGCCGGATCGCGAAGCTGTACCAGCAGGTCAGGGCCGAAAAATGACCCGGCTTTTCAATACGCAGCGGCAGCCATGCCGACACCGGCCCGCACCGGCCGCGCGCGTCGAACCGGCCTTCGCCGGAAAAACCATGCGCTTCGAGCAGGTCGAACCATTCCGCGCGGTCGAACGGCGAGGCAAAGCCTGCGGCTCGCGCCGCATCGTCATTAGCGTGATCTTCACCGTTCCCTTGCATGGTCGCGCGCTCTATCACCACTCTCCTAACAACCGATGACCACAGTACAAAATCCGCCGTCGCGTCCGATCGACCATCTCGTCCAGTTTGGCGCCGCGGACGCGGCTGCGCTGCTGACCGGCGACCGGGTGACGACGTTCTCGGACCTCGACGCCGGCGTCGGGCGGCTCGCCTCGTGGCTGCTCGACCAGGCGGGCGGTCCCGGCGAGCGCGTCGCGAGCTGGAGCGCCAAGACGCGTCTCGCCTGCCTGATGCCGCTGGCGGCCGCGCGGGCGGGGTTGATCCACGTCCCGGTCAACCCGCTGCTGAAGGGGGCGCAGGTCGCGCATATTCTTGCCGACAGCGGCGCGAAGCTGCTCGTCACCAATGCGTCGCGCGCCGACATGCTCGGCGACGAGCGGCCCGACGAATGCGCGATTCAGGATCTGAAGGTTGGCGAGGAAGTCATCGATTCGGGTGGCCAGGGACTGCCGCCGTCGCTCGCCGAGCCCGACGATCTCGCGGCCATCCTTTATACCAGCGGCTCGACCGGGCGGCCCAAGGGGGTGATGCTCAGTCACGCGAACCTCTGGCTCGGCGCCGAAAGCGTCGCCTCCTATCTGAAGCTCGCGCCCGACGACCGCGTGCTCGGCGTGCTGCCGCTCAGCTTCGATTATGGCCAGAACCAGCTTCTTTCGGCTTGGCATGCCGGCGCGGCGGTCGCGCCGCTCGATTATCTGACGCCGCGCGATGTCGTGAAGGCGGTGGCGCGACACGGCATCACGACGCTTGCCGGGGTGCCGCCGCTGTGGGTGCAACTTGTCGAAAGCGACTGGCCCGCCGGAACCGCGGCGCTGCTTCGCCGCCTGACCAACAGCGGCGGCGCGCTGACGCCCTCGCTGATCGACGGGATGCGGGCGACCTTCCCCGAAGCCGACATCTATCCGATGTACGGCCTCACCGAAGCCTTTCGTTCGACCTACCTCGATCCGTCGCTCGTCGCCGCGCACCCGACATCGATGGGCCGCGCGATCCCGCATGCCGAAATTATCGTTTGCCGCGGCGACGGCAGCGTGACCGACGACGGGGAGCCGGGCGAACTCGTCCACGCCGGTCCGCTCGTCTCCCAAGGCTATTGGCGCGATGCCGCCCGGACCGCCGAGCGCTTCAAACCTGCGCCCGCCGCCTCGCGCTACGGCGGCACCGCGGTCTGGTCGGGGGACACGGTGCGGCGCGACAGCGACGGGCTGCTGTACTTCGTCGGGCGCGACGATGCGATGATCAAGACCGCGGGCAACCGCGTCAGCCCGACCGAGGTCGAGGATGTCGCGGTCGCTTCGGGACTGGTTTTCGAGGCGGTCGCGTTCGGCGTGCCCGATCCGCGGCTCGGCGCGGCGATTATCCTGTCCGTGCGCGGCAAGGGCGCGCACGACGAGGAGGGCCTGGCGGCCTATCTGCGCCAAAATCTCCCCAATTTCATGCAGCCGCAGGCGATCGAGTGGTGCGACGAACTGCCGCGCAACCCGAACGGAAAGCTCGATCGCGTCGCGATCGCCGCCGACTGGGCGCCACAGGTGACGGCATGAAGCCGCATGGTCCGATCCCGCCCGGCTTTGCCGCCGACGCGAGCGGCATGCTCCTGCTCGGCGGCGACCGCGCCAGTGCGCTGGCCGACGCCGCGGGCGACACACCGCTGTTCGTCTATGACAGTGCGATGCTGGCGGCGCGCGTCGCCGAATGGCGCGCGGCGATGCCGGGCGAGGTACAGCTTCACTACGCGATGAAGGCGAATCCTTATGCGCCGCTGCTAGCTTTCATGGCGAGGCTGGTCGACGGGTTCGACGTCGCTTCGGGCGGCGAGCTCGGGATGGCGCTCGCCAGCGGGATGGCGGCACAGCACATCAGCTTCGCCGGCCCCGGCAAGCGCGACCGCGAGCTTGAGACGGCGATCCGCGCGGGCGCGACGCTCAATCTGGAATCGTCGGGCGAGGCGACGCGCGCGCTGGCGATCGCGGCGCGCACCGGCGTCCGGCCCCGCCTTGCGGTGCGCGTCAATCCCGACTTCGACCTCAAGGGGTCAGGGATGAAGATGGGCGGCGGCGCCAAGCCGTTCGGGGTCGACGCCGCCGAGGTCCCCACGCTTGTCCGCCGGCTGCTCGACATGGGTGCCGACTGGCAGGGTTTCCATATTTTCGCGGGATCGCAGGCGCTTGACGCGACCGCGATCGCCGAGACGCAGGCGCAGACGGTCGCGCTCGCCGCGCGGCTGGCGAACGAGATCGGCGCCACCCCGCCGCTCGTCAATCTGGGCGGCGGGATGGGCGTGCCCTATTTCCCCGGCGATACGGCAGTCGATGCCGCCGCGGTCGGCGCGGCGCTTGGCGAAACGCTCGCCGCGCGCGCCCCGATCCTCGCTGAAAGCCGCTTTGCGATGGAACTCGGCCGCTGGCTTGTCGCCGAGGCGGGAGTGTATCTGACGCGCGTCGTCGACCGGAAGACCAGCCATGGCGAAACCTTCCTCGTCACCGATGGCGGGCTCCACCATCAGCTTGCCGCCAGCGGCAATTTCGGCACCGTGATCCGGCGCAACTATCCGATCGCGGTCGCAAACCGCTTCGACGCCGAGCCGACGGAGACGGTATCGGTCGTCGGCTGCCTGTGTACGCCGCTCGACAGGCTCGGCGACCAAGTCGCGCTGCCGCGCGCCGATGTGGGTGATCTTGTTGCGATTTTTCAGGCGGGCGCCTATGGCGCGACGGCGAGTCCGTCGGCCTTTCTGGGACAGGGACCAGCCAAGGAAATGCTCGTCTGAGCGACCGAGAAGGTTAATTTCTGTGCCGTATCGGCACAAGGTTCGACAAGCGCGGCGCGAACTTATCCCAAGACTAACGGTATGTTCACCCTTTTCGAGCAATGGCTGACCCTGACCCGAAGGCTGATCGCGCGGACTATCGGGACCCGCGCGCGCTTCCGGGCCGCTCGAAAGGTGATTTGAACATGACGTCCTTCCCCTCGCTTCGCACCGCCAAGGCCGCGCTCGTTTCGGGCATCGCCGCCACCGCGCTGACGGGCTGCGTGGGCTCGGGCGGCGGCGCGGCGCCGCAATTGCCGAGCGCCAATTTCGTTGCGAACCAGGAAGGGCCGGGCGAGGAATATATCATCGGCCCGCTCGACGAGCTTCAGATCTTCGTGTGGCGGAACCCCGAGCTCGGTGGCAAGGTCCAGGTGCGGCCCGACGGCCGGATCACGACGCCGCTGATCACCGACATGCCCGCGGTCGGCAAAACGCCGACGATGCTGCAACAGGACATCAAGCTGCAGCTCAGCCAATATATCACCGATCCGATCGTCAGCGTGATCGTCACCAGCTTCAACAGCACCTTTTCACAGCAGGTGCGCGTCGTTGGCGCGACGGAAAAGCCCGCCTCGATCCCGTTCCGCGCCAACATGACCGTACTCGACGCCATGATTGCGGTCGGCGGCCTCGGCGAATATGCCGCGGGCAACAAGGCGCGCCTCGTCCGCTTCGACAAGGGCACCGGCAAACAGCACGAATATGCGCTGCGCCTCAACGACCTGATCAAGCGCGGCGACATCAAGGCGAATGTCCGGTTGCAGCCGGGCGACGTCATCATCATTCCCGAAAGCATGTTCTGACGCGGGTGGACGCGACACGATAGCGATTGCCAAGGATTGAAAGCAGACGATGAACGGCCTTTACGACGAATTCCGGGTGGCGGTGCACAGCGTCTGGACGCGGCGCTGGCTGGTGCTTGGCGTCGCCTGGGGCATCTGCATTCTCGGCTGGCTGGCGGTCGCGTCGATCCCGAACCGTTATGATAGCCGTGCGCGCCTGCTTGTCGACGCCAACCAGATCCTGCCCGACGATGCCGGCGGCAGCCCCTATTCGGGCGGCCAGCAGCTCGACCAGATTCGCGAAACGCTGACCAGCGCGCGCAATCTGGAAAAGGTCGCGTTAACGACCGGCCTGATCGGCGCCGACGCCGGCGAGCGTGAAAAAGCCGGCGCGGTCGCGATGCTGCAAAAGAATATCAAGGTCGTTCCGCAACAGCAGAATATCTTCGAGATCACCTCGTCGGTCGGAGTCGGCAGCCTGTCCGACGCCGACAATGCCAAGCTCGCCTCGGGCGTGCTCGACAGCCTGATCACCGTTTTTCGCGACGACCAGCTTCGCGGTGGCCGGATGAATGCGCGCGAAGGATTGAAATTCCTCGATTCGCAGATCGCCGACCGCGAAAAGGCGCTGCGCGATGTCGAAGCGCGGCGCGGCGCGTTCGAAGCGCAAAATATCGGACTGATTCCGGGCGGTAGCGGTTCGCCGGCGCAGCGCGTCGATGCGGCGCGCGCTGAACTCAGCCAGATCGATTCGCAGCTTGTCTCGGCGCAGGCGCAGCTTGCGGCGGCGAACGGCCAGCTTTCGTCGACTCCCGCGACCGTGCCCGGCGTCGGCGGTGTCGGTGGCGGTGTCGCGCGCCAGCAGCTTGCGGGTGCGCAGAACGAACTTTCGTCGATGCACGCGCGCGGGCTCACCGACGCGCATCCCGATGTGATCGCGCTCAAGAGCCAGATCGCGTCGCTGAAGGCGATCGCCGACCGCGAAGGCAATGGCGGCGGTGCCGGCGGCGTCCAGAACCCCGCCTATGCCTCGCTCGCCGCGATGCGTGCCGAGCGGCAGGCGACGGTCAGCGCGCTGTCGTCGCGCAAGTCGCAGCTGATGGGCGACATCGCGAAGATCACGTCGCAGCAGATCCAGAACCCCGGCATCGCCGCCGAATATGACCGGATCAATGGCGAATATACCGCGCTGAAAGCCCAATATGACAAGCTGCTCGCGCAGCGCGAACAGGTACGGCTTCGCGGCGAGGTGCAAACCGAAACCGACGCGATCAAGATCGAGCTGCTCGATCCGCCGTCGAAGCCGACGAGCCCCGCGGCCCCCAACCGGCCGCTTTTCCTGACACTGGTCCTGCTGGCGGGGATCGGCGGCGGCATCGGCGCGGCCTTCGGCCTCAGCCAGGTTCGCACCAGCTATTCGACCGCGGCGAAGCTCGAGCGCGCAAGCGGGCTGCCGGTGATCGGGTCGATCACCGAGGTGGTGACGCCCGATCGCCATATCGAGCGGCGCAAGCGGCTCGTCTGGCTCGGCGGCGGCGCCGCAGCGCTCGTCGGCCTTTATGCGCTGCTGCTGATCGCGGAATTTGTCCAACGCGGCATGGTCGCGTGAGCGGGGAAGACGACATGAACGACCAACGCCCCGTCAAGCGCCCGCCCTCGCTGCTCGAACGCGCGGCCGATATGTTCGGTCTCGATCCCGCGAAGAATGCGGCGACGATCGACGTGTCGAAGCTGCCGCCCGAACCCGAAGCCAAGGCGAGGAAGGCCAGGGCGAAAGCCGACCCGGTCGAGGCGCCACAGGCCGAGCTGCCGCCCGAGCCCCCCGCGGTCGAAGCCGCACCGGCCGTCGAACCCGCACCCGCGCCGAAACCCTCGCCGCGCAAGGACGTCGCCAAGGCCGCGCCGGCGATCGTTCCGACCCGGCAGGGCACGATCGACCGCGAGCGCCTCGCGGCGCGCGGCATGGTCGTTCCCGGCGCGCCGGTCACGGGCATCGCCGAAGAATATCGCATCGTGAAGCGCGAAATCATCCGCAATTTCGCGGGCACCGCGAACCGTCCGGTCGTGCCGCGCGGCCACCGCGTGCTGATCGCATCGGCCAATCCCGGCGAGGGCAAGACCTTTACGGCGGTCAATCTGGCGCTCAGCCTCGCGGTCGAGGCCGATCACGACGTGCTGCTGATCGACGCCGACATTGCCAAGCCGAGCGTGCTCGAGGCGTTGGGTCTTGAAAATGGCCCGGGCCTGATGGACGCGCTTGCCGATCCGCACCTGCCGCTCGGCGACTGCCTGATTCAGACCGACATAGCGGGGCTGAAGGTGATGCCGGCGGGCACGCAGCATATGCACGATACGGAGCTGCTCGCCTCGGCGCGCACCGAGACCCTGCTCGCACAGCTTGAGGCGGGGGCGCCGGGCCGTATCGTCATCCTCGATTCGCCGCCCGTGCTTGCGGCCTCGCCTGCGGCGGTGCTGGCGGGGCATGTCGGCCAGCTGATCATGGTCGTGCGCGCCGACGAGACGCTCGAAAGCGCGCTGCGCGACGCGATCGGGCTGATGGGTGCCTGCCCGCATATCCAGTTGCTGCTCAACGGCACGAAATTCTCGCCGGGTGGCCGCCGCTTCGGCACCTATTATGGACAGGGAGGCGCGTCATGATACGCACCGCCACTGGGTTGCGCCGCGGCGCGGCTCTTGCCGCGCTGCTGCTCGCCGGAACAGCGACGGGCGCGCACGCGCAGTTTTCGGGCGATTCCGGGGCGGGTTCGGGCGATGCGCCTGCCGCGGGCAGCACGTCGCCGTCGTCGGAGCGCGGCGCTGAGCGTAAGGGCAAGCGCGGCGAACGGCAGCAGAAACAGCGCCAGGTCAGTGTGACGCCTTACCTCGAGGTCGGACAGGTCCTGTCCGCCGACCTCAAGAATGGCGACGATGTGCTGACCTATACGACCGTCGCGGTCGGGGTCGACGCGGCGATCGTCACGCGCCGAGCCGAACTCGCGGGGACGCTCCGCTACGAGCATCGCTTCGGCGAATCGGGCGGGATCGACGATGCCGATATCGTCAGCGGTCTCGCGCGGGGCCGGATCGAAGTCTCGCGCGGGCTCAATCTCGAAGCCGGGGCGCTGGCGACGCGCACCCGTGCCGACGGGCAGGGCGCCGACAGCGGGCTCTTCCTCGGAAACGGCAGCAATGTCGCCGACCTCTATTCGGTTTACGCCGGGCCGACGCTGACGCAGCGTCTCGGCGGGTTCGACGTCGGCGCGGGGTATCGCTTCGGCTATACCAAGGTCGACGTCGACACCGCGCCGCTCCTCGCGCCGGGCGCCCGGCAACAGAATCTGTTCGACAGCTCGACCAACCATGTCGCCTGGGCCAGCATCGGCCAGCGGCCGGGCGACCTGCCGTTCGGCTGGCAGGTTTCGGGCGGTTACGAGCGCGAGGATACCAACCAGCTCGACCAACGCTTCGAGGGCAAATATGTCCGCGCCGACGTGACCGTGCCGATCGGCCCGACCGTCGCGCTGCTCGGCGGCGTGGGCTATGAGGATATCGAGATCGGCCAGCGCGACCCGGTACTCGACGGCAACGGCGTCCCGGTCCGCGATGCGGCGGGCCGCTTCGTCACCGACAAGTCGAAGCCGCGCGCGCTGTCGTTCGACACCGACGGGCTGATCTGGGATGCCGGCGTGATGTGGCAGCCGAGCCGCCGCACGTCGCTGACCGCAAAGATCGGGCGCCGCTATGGCGACACCATTTATACCGGCAGCTTCAGCTACCGCCCCGACCATGCGACGCTATTCCAGGTCGGCGTTTACGACGGACTGTCGAGCCTCGGCCGCGGCATGTCGAGCGGGCTGTCGGCGCTCCCGACGCAGTTCGACCCGACCCGCAATCCGCTGAGCGGCGACGTGAATACCTGCGTTTTCGGTGAAGCGAGCGGCGGTTGCCTCAACAACCAGCTCGGCAACGCGAACGCTTTCCAGTACCGCAACCGCGGAATTCAGGCGATCATGACCTCGCGGCAGGGTCGCTGGAACTACGGCGTCGGCGTCGGCTACGACCGCCGCCGCCTGCTCGTCCCGCGCGGTTCGGCGATCGCCAACCTCAACGGCATTACCGACGAGAGCTATTATCTCTTCCTGACCGCGGGCCGCCAGCTCGATGCCGATTCGGATATCAGCATCGCGGGCTATCTCAACTATTTCGACAATGGTTCGCCGGGGGCGAGCGACGTCCAGTCGGCGGGGCTTTCGGCCTCCTATTCGCGGCGTTTCTGGCGCGGGTTGACCGGCACCGCTGCCGCGTCGCTCAATGCCTTCGACCAGGACGGCTTCAACAGCCAGCTTATCGGTTCAGCGTTGGTGGGACTGCGTTACAACTTCTGATCGGGGAATTTCGATGTACGATCAATATTATGGTTTCACCGGCCGTCCGTTCCAGCTGACGCCAGACCCCGCTTTCTATTTCGAGAGCGGCACGCATCGCAAGGCGATGTCCTACCTCGGCTATGGCCTTGCGCAGGGCGAGGGCTTCATCGTCATCACCGGCGATGTCGGCGCGGGGAAGACGACGCTCGTCGGCCACCTGATGAACACGATCGACCCCAACCGCCTGACTGCGGTCAAGCTGGTGTCGACGCAGGTCGAGGGCGACGATTTGCTCCGCCTCGTCGCCGAACAGTTCGGGATCGAGTGGGAAGGGCAGAGCAAGGCCGAGCTGCTGCGCGCGATCGAGCAATATCTGCGCGAGCAGGCGCGCGCCGGCCGCCGCACTTTGCTGATCGTCGACGAGGGGCAGAATCTTGCCATCTCGGCGCTCGAAGAGCTGCGCATGCTGTCGAACTTCCAGCTCGGCGACCATTCGCTGTTGCAGATCTTCCTCCTCGGCCAGCCCGAGTTTCGGCAGACCTTGTTCCACTCGCCGACGCTCGAGCAGCTTCGCCAGCGCGTGATTGCGACCCACCACCTCGATCCGATGGAGCCCGAGGAGGTCGAACCCTATATCCTTCACCGGCTTAAGAAGGTCGGCTGGACGGGCAATCCCAGCTTTGCGCCCGAGGCGTTCGAGTTGATCTTCGATTATAGCGATGGCGTGCCGCGCAAGCTCAACGTGCTGGTGAGCCGGCTGCTGCTGTTCGGCGCGGTCGAGGAACTGCACCGCATTTCGGCGCAGCATGTGCGCAACGTGATCGCCGAGGTCGAGGCCGATCGCGGCATCGACGAAGCGAGCCTCGCGCCGTTGCCGGTCGAAGAGGTTGTCGCGCACGCCGCCGCCGCCACGGCGCCACTCGAATGGCCGGCGCCCGCCGCCGCGCAGGATGATCGCCCGCCGTTCGCCGCCCCCGTCGAGCCGGCATTCGCCGCGCCTGCCGAGCCCGTGGCGCCCTCCGTCGCGCCGCATCCGGTTGTCGACGAAGCGCAGATCGATGCGCTCAAGGAGCAGATTGCCAGCCTTGAGGCGCGACTTGTCGAACAGGACGCCGCGCTTCGCCGAGTGCTCGACCTGCTGATCGAATGGGTCGAACGCGATCCCGAAAATTCGCCCAACCCCGCGAACTCGCAGGTCTGGGCCGCGTGACGCGCTGAACATCATCGGCTAAGATGCTGATGAAGGTGAGGGAAAATGCAGAACGGCCTGTCGGTCGACGTCGAGGACTGGTTTCAGGTCGGCGCCTTTGAGCGCACGATCGACCGTGCCGACTGGCCGGCGCTCGAATGCCGGGTCGAGGCGAATTGCGAAGCGGTGCTGCAACTCTTCGCCGATGCGAACGCCAAAGGCACCTTCTTCACCCTGGGCTGGGTCGCCGAACGCTATCCGGCGCTGATCCGGCGGATTGTCGATGCGGGGCACGAACTCGCGAGCCATGGCTATGATCACCAGCGCGTGTTCAACATGACCGCCGACAGCTTTACCGCCGACCTCAAGAAGACTCGGGCGATCCTGGAGAATCTCGGCGGCGTTGCCGTTCGGGGCTATCGCGCACCGAGCTTCTCGATCGATACGCGCACCCCGTGGGCGCATGCGGTGCTGGCCGAGCAGGACTATGCCTATTCATCGAGCGTCGCGCCGGTGGTCCACGATCATTATGGCTGGCCGCAAAGCCCGCGCCATGCGTGGCGCCCGCTTCCCGACAGCCCGCTCGTCGAATGGCCGGTCACGACCGCGCGTATCGCAGGCCGCACGCTCGCGGCGGGCGGCGGGGGGTTTATGCGATTGCTGCCCTATGGCTTCACGCGCTGGGCGATCCAGCGGATGAACGCCGAGGGTCATCCGGCGATCCTCTATTTCCACCCGTGGGAGATTGATCCCGGTCAACCGCGCGTCGCCGATGCGCCGCTTCGGTCGAAAGTCCGCCACTACAGCGGGCTGTCGGCGATGGCCGGCAAGCTCAGGAAGCTGCTCGCTGATTTCGAATGGACACGCGCCGATACGTTGCTCCCCGCGCAGCAGGAGCGCGCGGTGCCGTGGCGCAACGCGGCGTGAACGCGCCGGTGCATCCGGTGATGGAAGAGATCGTGGTCGCGCCGCTGGACGACGCGGCGGCATGGGATGCCTTTGTCGCCGGCCATGTAGAGGCAACCCCGTTTCACAGCCGCGCGTGGTGCGAGGCGATCACGAAGGCAACCGGGCATCGGTGCCATGTGCTGGCCGCACGCGACGCGGCGGGCGCAATCGTTGGCCTGCTTCCGCTCCATCATATTCGCTCGCCGCTGTTCGGGCAGGCGCTCGTGGCAAGCGGCTTTGCCGTCGACGGCGGTCTGCTCGCCGATAGCGATGCGGCCGCGACGGCGCTGGCCGACGCGGCGGCCGCGCTCGCCGCGTCGCTCAGCGTGCCGTCGGTGGAACTGCGCGGGGGGGCGCTGCCCGACGGAGAGGGCTGGCGCCGTGACGAAGGCGTTTATGCCGGCTTCGCGCGCGACCTTGCCGCTGATGACCAAGCTGAATTGCTGGCCGTGCCCCGCAAACAACGCGCCGAGGTGCGCAAGGCGCTCGAAAGCGATCTGACCGTGACGACGGGCAGCGACGCCGCCGAGCGCCGAGACCATTATCATATCTATGCGACCAGCGTGCGCAACCTTGGCACACCGGTGTTTCCGAAAGCGCTGTTCGACGCGGTGCTCGATGCCTTTGGCAATGATGCCGATATCCTGACCGTGCGCGAGGGTGGTCGGCCGGTCGCAAGCGTGCTCAGCCTCTACTGGCGCGGAACGGTGATGCCTTATTGGGGTGGCGGGACTGCCGATGCTCGCAGGGTTCGCGCCAACGAGCGCATGTATTTCGCGCTGATGCTGCACGCGCGGGCGAAGGGCTGCACGCGGTTCGACTTCGGTCGCTCCAAGCTCGGCACGGGGCCCTTCGCCTACAAGAAGAACTGGGGCTTCGAACCGCGACCGCTGGTCTATGCGCGCTGGCTCGCGCCGGGCGAGACGCCGCGCGATACCAATCCGACCAGCGCCAAATACCGGTTGCAGGTCGATCTCTGGAAAAAACTACCGCTGTGGGCGGCGAATCGCATCGGGCCGCTGATCGCGCGCGGGCTGGGGTGATGGCCGAAATATTGTTTCTGGTGCACCGCGCGCCATGGCCACCGGACCGCGGCGATCGCATCCGCAGCTGGCATATGTTCGAGGCGCTGGCGAAGCTCGCCCCCGTGCATGTCGCGGCGCTTGCCGACAATGCCGCAGATGCGGCGGCCGCCCGCGCGAAGATGGCGCCGCTGTGCAAGAGCCTGTGTATCGAAGTCCGCGACGTCTCGCGCCCCGCCGCGCTGGCGCGGGCGGTGCTGCGCGGCGAGCCGGTGTCGAACCGGCTGTTTCAGAGTGCCGCGCTCGCCGAGCATGTCGGCGCGCTGCTCGCGCTCGGCACCGTCAGCCATATCGTCGCCTTTTCGGGGCAGATGGCGCAATATCTCCCGGGGCGCTTCGACGGTCCGGTGATCATGGATTTCGTCGACGTCGATTCGGCGAAGTTCGCCACTTATGCGGAACAGGACAAGCGCCAGCCGCTCCACTGGGTCCATGCGCGCGAAGCGAAAAAGCTTGCGGCGTTCGAGGCAAAGGTCGCGCGAATGGTCGATGCCAGCCTGTTCGTCAGCGAAGCCGAGGCGGCGCTGTTTCGCGAGCGCAGCGGGCTGGGCGGCGACATCGTCTTTGCGATCGAAAACGGCATCGACACCGACCGCTTCGATCATGCGCTGGCGCTCGACAGAGCGGGAGAGGGCGAGGGACCGCTCGCGGTGTTCACCGGCCAGATGGACTATCGCCCGAATATCGACGCCGTGCACTGGTTCGTCGCCGACATATTCCCCTTGATCCGCAAGACGCATCCCGCCGCGCGTTTCGCGATCGTTGGCCGCGCGCCGACCGAGGAGGTGCGCGCGCTTGGCGCCTTGCCCGGCGTGACCGTCACCGGTGAGGTTCCCGACGTCCGCCCCTGGCTCGCTGCTGCGGATGTCGTGGTCGCGCCGTTGCTGCTCGCGCGCGGGGTGCAGAACAAACTGCTTGAAGCAATGGCGATGGCACGGCCGGTTGTCGCCAGCGCCGCCGCCGCGACCGGCATCGACGCAGCCGACGGTGAGCATCTGTTTGTGGCCGACGGTGCCGAAGCCATGGCGTCATCGGTCACGCGCCTGTTCGACGATCCGGCCATGGCCGACCGAATGGGGAAGGCCGCGCGCGAACGCATGATCGCCCGCTATGGTTGGGACGCGCGGCTTGCGCCGCTTCGTGAATTGCTGGGGCTCGAGGGATGACGCGCTGGCAGCGGCACCTCGCGGCGCTGGCGGGCCTTTCGGCGGCGATCCTCGCGATCTTCCACGCCGATGCGGCCGATATGGCGGGTATCTGGTGGCACAGCTCCACCTTCACCCACTGTCTGTTGATGGTCCCGATGATCGGCTGGCTGGTGTCGCAGCGGACCGCGCTGCTGAAGCCGCTGACGCCGGTATATTGGTGGCCCGCGCTGGTCTGGATGGGGGGTGCGGGCCTCGTGTGGCTTGTCGGCGAGGCGGCGGGCGTCGGCCTGTTCCGCCAGCTCGGGCTGGTGCTGATGCTGCAAGGCGCGGTTGCGGCGACACTCGGCGAAAAGCTGGCGCGCGGGCTGCTCTTCCCGCTCGGCTATGCGCTGCTGCTGGTGCCATTCGGCGAAGAACTGGTGCCCTTGCTCCAGACGCTCACGGCCAAAATCAGCATCGTCCTGCTCCATCTGTCGGGCATTCCCGCCGAGATCGAGGGGGTGTTCATTACCACCCGCGCGGGATTTTTCGAGGTGGCCGAGGCTTGCTCGGGGGTCAATTTCCTGATCGCGATGCTCGCTTATTCGGTGTTCGCGGCGCATCTTTGTTTTCGCAGCTGGTCGCGCCGGATCGTCTTCGTTGGGCTGGCGCTCGCGACCACCGTGCTCGCCAATGCGCTCCGCGCCTATGGCACGATGGTTGCGGCCGAAATCTGGGGGATCGAGCGCGCAGGCGGGATCGACCACGTCTTCTACGGCTGGATATTCTTCGGGCTCGTCATCCTGCTCGTGATGCTAGTCGCGCGGCGCTGGTTCGACCGGCCGGCAAACGATGTTGCGGTCGATGTGACGCGGCTCGACGGCGCGCCACGCTACACCGGACCGGCAAGGGTTGTGGTTCCTGCGGCGCTCGCACTACCTCTGTTGTTCGCTGCCTGGGGCTGGTTGATCGGTGGCCGCTCGGCGCCGTTACCCACGACGATGGCGATCGCGGCCCCGGCGGGCTGGACCGCCACATCGCCCGAACAGATGGCATGGATGCCGCGTTTCGACGGCGCCGACCAGCGGATCGTCCGCCACTTCGCCGACGCGAAGGGGCGCCGCGTCACGGTCGCGATCGGCGGTTACGAACGGCAGGCCGAAGGGCGCGAGGTCGTCGCGTTCGGGCAGGGCGCGGTCGATCCCGACAGCAAATGGGCATGGAGCGCCGCGCTGGAGCCGGTCGATGGCGCGAAGACCGACCGCTTGCTCCATCCCGGCCCGGTGCTGCGCGATGCGGCGACCTGGTACGTCGTCGACGGCGCCGCGACCGGCGCTCCGCGCGTTGCCAAGCTCGCCGGCCTGAAGGCGCGGCTCTTTGGCGGTGACCCGCGCGCCTTGTCGCTCATCGTATCGAGCGAGGAGCGGCAGGGCGGGCGCGTTGCGATCACCGATTTCGTTTCCGCGTCGGGTGGAGCGCAGGCGATGGCTGACCGCGCGCTCAAAACACGTTAAGAGCGCTTCCCATATGTGCGGGATCGCCGGAATTTATCATCTCGAAATGGCGAAGCCGGTCGATCCCGCGCGCGTTCGCGCGATGCTGCATCCGATGGCGCATCGGGGGCCGGATGGGTCGGGCGACTGGATCGCGCCCGGCGTCGGCCTCGGTCATCTCCGCCTGTCGATCATCGATATCGCGGGCAGTCCACAGCCGATGGCCAGCGACGACGAAGCGGTTACGATCACCTATAATGGCGAGATCTACAATTTCCGCGAGCTGCGCGCCGAGCTCGAGGATCGCGGCCACCGCTTCCGCACCAGCGGCGATACCGAGGTCATTATCGCGGCATGGCGCCAATGGGGCGTCGAATGCCTTTCGCGCCTCAACGGCATGTTCGCCTTTGCGATCCATGATCATCTGCGCGGCTGCCTGTTTCTTGCACGCGACCGGCTGGGGGTGAAGCCGCTCCACCATGTCCGCTTGTCGGACGGCTCGATCGCCTTCGCGTCGGAACTGAAGGGGCTGCTCCGCCATCCGCTGTTGCGGCAGGAAGCCAATCTATCGGCGGTCGAGGATTTCCTCGCGCTGGGCTACGTCCCCGACGATAATTGCATCGTCGCGGGGGTCGAGAAATTGCCTGCCGGTCATTATCTGCTTCTTGAACGCGGCAAGCCGATGCCGGCCCCGACGCGCTGGTGGGCGCCCGATTTTTCGAAGCGCATCCGTGCGAGCGAAGGCGAAGCGGCCGAGCATCTCGTCCACCTGATGCGCGCCGCGGTCACCGACCGCATGGTCGCCGATGTGCCGCTCGGCGCTTTCCTCTCGGGCGGGGTCGACAGCAGCGCAGTGGTCGCCCTGATGGCCGAGGCGAGTGCGAAAGCGGTCAAAACCTGCACGATCGGTTTCGACCAGGCGGCGCTCGACGAGACCGCCTATGCCCAGCAGATCGCCGAGCGTTTCGCGACCGACCATCGCACGCGAACCGTTGCGGCCTCCGACTTCGCGCTGGTCGACAAGATCGCCGACATGTTCGACGAGCCTTTTGCCGACGCCAGCGCGCTGCCGACGTACCGCGTCTGCGAGCTCGCGCGCGAGGAGGTCACCGTCGCGCTGTCGGGCGACGGCGCCGACGAGGCGTTCGCGGGCTATCGCCGCCTGGTGTTCCAGCATCAGGAAGAGCGACTGCGCGGCATGATCCCGCGCTTCCTGCGCAAGGGGCTGTTCGGCCCGATGGCGCGCGTCTGGCCGCAGATGGACTGGGCACCTCGCCCGCTTCGCGCGCGCGCGACGCTCGCCAGCCTGTCGAAGAGCGGCGCCGAGGGCTATGCCGAGGCGGTCGGCGTGACCGGCCCGGCGCAGCGCGCGCGCCTGTTCAACGATGCTGCCGTCCATGCGCTCGGCGACCATATCGCCGAGGCGCGCTACTGGAAGACGATGGCAGAGGCGCCCGCCGCCGAGCCGCTCGACCGCGCGCAATATGCCGACCTTCAAATCTGGCTCCCCGGCGACATTTTGACCAAGACCGACCGGATGAGCATGGCGGTCAGCCTCGAGGCGCGCGAGCCTTTGCTCGACTATCGCCTCGTCGAGTTCGCCGCCAGCCTCCCCGCATCGATGCGCGTCCAGCGCGGGACGGGCAAGGCGATCCTCAAAAAGGCAATGGAACGCTACCTGCCGCACGACATCCTTTATCGCCCCAAGATGGGGTTCGTGACGCCCGTATCGGCGTGGTTCCGCGGGCCGCTGGTCGAGCAGGCCAGGGCGCTTGCGACCTCCTCGACGCTCGCGCGTTCGGGCTGGTTCGACATGGCCGAGATCGAGCGGATCGTCGCCGCGCACCAGTCGGGGCGCCGCGATCACGGGCGGCTGATCTGGCAATTCTTCATGCTGGAAAAGTCGCTGGCGAGGCTGTTCGGGATTTGATGTCAAGGGCAGTTTTGACGTGGATCCGGTTCGAGCGAGGACCACGTCCTGGTTCCAAAGTTCAGGAAAGTTCAGCCTTATGCGGTCCGCGATCTGCACCTTCGGGGTGTTTGATGCGCAAGGCACTCGCCATTGTGGCTCCCCGGTAAGGGCAGCGATTGCTTTTTGTCCACCGATGGAAAGAGCCGGTTGAAGGCTGACATAGCCGGATAATGTAGGAAAGAATCATTTTGGGCGGGTAGCGGATGTCGGCTTAGGGGTGGGGAGCGGACGCAAGAGCAAATAAGGAAGGGCGTGGATTTTTCGATCGTCCTTGTCCTTCCATTTGCCGCACTAGTCGGATTTGCCACTCTGATTGTGGCGGCGTTGATTAGCCGATCGAGGCCGCGACTTATTTGGCCTTTCGCGTTTTCCACAATCTCAGCAGCTCTAGCATTTCTCCGGCTGCCGAATGTAGAAGCTCTGGGATATTGGCTGCTCGGATTCAGCCTGTTGGCGCTTTGGGCGGCCTTCGGGACGATCATCGGAGCAATGGCGGCAAAGATGATAATGGCTGCGACCAAGTCGTTTCGGTCACGCTAACGTCCGCAACCGGTCGTTACCAGCCATAGCGATCTGCGGTGATGATCGAGAAGCCTAGAGGAAAAGCCACGCCCTCTTAACGCTTCGCTGCTAGGCTCGCTGCCGATGACGGTCCATCCCGCCTTTCCGCTGAACGCCGCCGATGCGACGCCGCTCGCCGTGCGCGTGGCCGATCCGCTGGCGCTGTCGGACGATCTCGCAGCGGCGTGGGACCGTCTGGCCGACGATGCGAGCGAGCCGAATCCGTTCGCCGAGCGCTGGTGCCTGCAATCGGCGCTCCATTTGCTCGATCCCGACCGGCAGGCGCGGCTTGTCATGGTCCAGGCCGATTGCGACGGCCCACTGATCGGCGTGATGCCGCTTGCGCCGGCCGCGAAATATGGCCGTCTGCCGCTCAGGCATGTCACCGGCTGGGCGCACCCCAATCAATTCCACGGAGCGCCGCTGGTGCGGGCGGGAATGGAGCCGCTGTTCTGGTCGATCCTGCTCGGCTGGTGCGATGCAGCGAGCTGGGCGCATACGCTGGTCCATATCCCGCGCCTGACCGAAAACGGCCCGCTCCAGCGCGCGCTTGCCGATGTCGCGCGGCTGCGCGGCGGTGCGGCGGAGGTCGTCCACCGCGAGGAGCGCGCGCTGCTCGAAAGCGGTCTTTCGCCCGCGGCCTATTGGGACGAGGCGGTGCGCGCCAAGAAGCGCAAGGAACTCCGCCGGCAGGCGAACCGCCTCGCCGAGGAAGGCCGCATATCCTTCCGGCGCTGGCAGGGCACCGAGGCCGTCGAACGTTGGATCGACGCTTTCCTCGATCTGGAGGCACGCGGCTGGAAGGGGCGCGCGGGTTCGGCGCTCGCGAGTCACGGCGATACCGAGGCCTGGTTTCGCGCGATCGTCGCGGGGGCCGCCGCTGCGGGAAAGCTCGACATGCGCGTTCTTGCGTTGAACGACCGACCGCTCGCGATGCTCGTAAACTTCCTCTGCCCGCCAGGCGGCTTCTCGTTCAAGACCGCGTTCGACGAAGATTATGCACGCTTCTCGCCCGGCGTGCTGTTGCAACAGGCGAATCTCGACATATTGGACGATCCGCGCATCGACTGGGTCGACAGTTGCGCCGCGCCGGGGCATCCGATGATCGACAGCGTGTGGCGCGAACGCCGCCATCTCGTCTGGGTCAATGTGCCGCTCGCGCATGGCGCCGACCGATGGCGCTTTCGGGCGCTGGCGGGGGCGGAGAAGATGTGGCGACGCTGGAAGAAGCAGCCCGCGCCAGCGGGCCGGGAGGAACAGCAAGCGCCATGAATGCCCGTCAGTTCGATGACCGGAACAGGGACGACCAGCCTGTATTTCCGGCCGAAACGCTCGCGCTGATGGAGGCGCTCTATCCGCTGGAGGCGGGGCTGCTCCATCATCGCCTTCCCGACCATCCGCTGCTCTCGCTCGAAGCATTGGCCGAGCTCGGCGAAAGCCTGCCCGCGGCGCAGGTCGAATATAATCCCGGCGACGTGCCGGTCGGGATCAAGCCGGAGGACGTGCCCTCGAACGGCTTGTCGATCGGCGAGACGATCCGAACGATCGATACCAACCGCAGCTGGGCAGTGCTCAAGAATATCGAGAGTGTGGCGGCATATCGCACACTGCTGATGGATCTGCTCGGCGAGCTCGAATCCGTGGTCGAGCCGCGCACGGGTGCGATGCTGACGCCGCAGGGCTTTGTCTTCATCTCGTCGCCGGGCTCGATCACGCCGTTCCACTTCGATCCCGAGCATAATATCCTGCTCCAGCTTCAGGGCAGAAAGGTGATGAACGTCTGGCCCGCGGGCGACGAACGCTTCGCGCACCGGATCGAGCACGAACGCTATCACACCGGCGGGCACCGCAATCTGCCGTGGGACGAGGCCTATCGCGGCGGCGCGCAGCAGGTACCGCTCGCTCCGGGCGACGCGGTCCTGATGCCGGTGATGGCACCGCATTTCGTCGCCAATGGCGACGCGCCGTCGATCTCGCTGTCGATCACCTGGCGCAGCGAATGGAGCTATCGCGAGTCCGAGGCGCACGCCGCGAACGCCGCGCTTCGCCGCATGGGGCTCGACCCGGCGATGCCGCCCCGCTGGCCCAGTTATGCCTGGGCCAAAACCGTCTGCTGGCGCATTGCGCGCAAGCTGAAACTCGTGTCCTGAAACGCCTGTTACAGATTGCTTTCAATTGGCGACATTTGGCGTTATGGGCGCGCATCCCGATATTTCGAGCTCCTAGAGGATAGATGGCGAAAGAAGAACTTCTGGAAATGCGCGGCCAGGTGGTCGAACTGCTGCCCAACGCGATGTTCCGCGTAAAGCTGGAAAACGACCACGAGATTCTGGGCCACACGGCCGGCAAGATGCGCAAGAACCGCATCCGCGTTCTGGTCGGCGACGAAGTGCTCGTCGAACTCACCCCCTATGACCTGACCAAGGGTCGGATCACCTATCGCTTCAAGTGAGCGGCGCGGCAAAATCTCCCGCGCTGGTTCTGGCTTCGACATCGCCGCGCCGGCGCGAACTGCTGGCGCGGATCGGCCTGACGCCCACACGCGTCGCATCCCCCGACATCGATGAAACGCCGCTGAAGGGCGAGTTGCCACGCGCTTATGTCGCAAGGCTCGCCGAAGGTAAGGCGCTTGCCGTCGAACGCGCGGCGGGCGAGGTTGTCCTTGCCGGTGACACCACCGTCGCGGTCGGCCGCCGCATCCTGGAAAAGCCCGTCGATGAGGCGGATTTGCGCCGCATGCTCGGCCTGCTTTCGGGGCGGCGGCATCATGTCTGGTCGGGCGTGTGCGTCGTGGGAACGGACGGCCGGCCGCGCGTGCGCGTCGCCGACACGATCGTCGCCTTCAAGCCGCTGAGCGCGGACGAGATCGACTGGTATGACGCCAGCGGCGAGGGAATGGGCAAGGCGGGCGGCTATGCGATCCAGGGCAAGGCCGAAGTCTTCGTCCGCTTCCTCTCCGGCAGCCATTCGAACGTCGGCGGTTTGCCGCTCTTCGAGCCGCGGGCGCTGCTGAGCAGCGCCGGGGTGCCGCTTGGCTGAATGGCTCTATGAGGCCGGGATCGGCGAGCGCCGCGCCGCGCTAGTCGAGGATGGCCGCATCATCGAAGCGCGGATCGAGCGCGACGATGAGGGACCGCGGGTGGGTGCGGTTGTTACAGCGCGGCTCGCCGAGACAGGGAAGGGAGCGCTCGTCGCGCTCGATCTTCCGGGCAAACCGGCGGCGACCCTCGCGTCGGTCCCGGCCGGGACCTCGGTTGGCGCGAAACTGACCGTCGAGATCATCCGCATGGCGCTGCGCGAGCGCGGGCGCGACAAGCCGGCGCGCGCCCGTGTAACCGACGCACCGCCCGGCGATGGTCCCGATTTGCGCGCGCAGATTGCCCTGACCGGACTTCCGGTCGCCGATGTTTCACCGGTCGGACCGGACCGGCTCGAAGAAGCGGGATGGTCCGAACTGATCGACCATGTCCGCACCGGTCGCTGGCCGTTTGCGGGTGGCTCATTGTGGGTCGACACGACCCCCGCGATGACGCTGATCGACATCGACGGTGAGGGTGGCGGGCTGGCGCTTGCGAAGGCGGGCGGAACGGCCGCGGTCGATGTCGTCCGCTGCTGCGGCATCGGCGGATCGATCGGGATCGACTTTCCGTCGCTTGCGGGCCGGGCCGAACGTTCGGCGGTCGACGCGCTTGTCGACGCGCTGCTGCCGCAGCCGTTCGAGCGGACCGCCGTCAACGGTTTCGGATTCATGCAAATCATCAGCCGCCGCGAGCGCCCGTCGCTGATCGAGCAGGTGCGATTCGACGCGGTCGCAACCGATACCGCGCTCCTGCTGCGGCAGGCCGAGCGCGCGGCCGGCACCGGTCCGCTGCAACTTGTCGCGCGTCCGGCGGTTGCCGATCATATTGCGGCCCGCCCCGGATGGCTTGCGGCCTTGCAGAGGCGCACGGGGCGGCCCGCCGAAATCGTTCGCGACAGCCAAGTGAAAGGACCGGGCCATGCCCAGTGAAACGCCCGCCAAACCCGGCAAATGTCCGCTCTGCGGCAAAGCGCGCGTTCAGGAATACCGCCCCTTTTGCAGCCGCGGTTGCCGCGACCGCGATCTCAACCAATGGTTCGACGAGGGCTATCGGCTGCCGGCGCACGAGGGCCCCGACGGCGGCACCGGCGACGGCGGTTTCGGAGACGACTGAGCCGCAAAAATTAGCGCGATAAAGGCTCTGGACAGGACCCGATGCCCTGCCTATAGCCGCCGCTCGCCAGCAGGCCGACCGGCCTTTCGGCACCCGTGCCCGGGTAGCTCAGTTGGTAGAGCATGCGACTGAAAATCGCAGTGTCGGCGGTTCGACCCCGTCCCCGGGCACCATTATTCCTGTACTTCGCCGTATTCCAAAGTCGCTGAACCAGTGTCGTGTCTGTAAGCCGAGGCTTTCAGGCGGTTCATTTCGTTCATGTAATTTTCATCGGGTGCATTGCATGCGCCGCCTCCGCTCATGACGGACCAAAGAGCGCGAGCGTGGGGACTGATAAGGTGTTGGAAAGAAATATTGGCGTAACATGGGCCCCCGGGGGCGCCGTGGATGGAAAGGCTATGGCCGACACGCCTGCCAGGGAAGACCAATGGCGCCGCCTCTATCTGGGTGTGCGCGGCAAGTTCTTTCTCGCTCTCACCATCGCGATAACCTGGACGATGCTCAGCGTGTGGCTCTCGCAACGCTGGCTCGTCGACCTGGCTGAGGTAACCAATTGGCCGTTCGCGCTGATTGCCATCATCTTCATTGCCTATGTTCCAGGCTTCATGAATGCCTTCCTGATCGCGACCCTTTCGCTCGATCGCAGGCCGATGGCACATGTCTCGCCAAAGCGCGAAATGCCGGGCGTGACCGTGCTCGTCGCCGCCTATAATGAAGCGGCCGGCATCCGGGATACGCTGACGAGCCTGTCGCGTCAGGATTATCGGGGGCCGCTCCAAGTTTTCATTCTCAATGACGGATCGTCGGACGACACCGCGACAATTGTCCGCGAACATCTGGCATCGCTCTCGCTCCCGGATGGCATAACCGTCACTCTGCACGATTTTCAGGTGAATCGCGGGAAATCGGCTGTTCTGAACGATGGTTTAAAGGCTGCGTCGCACGATCTGGTCGTTACCATCGATGGCGACTGCTGGGTTCGGCGCAATGCCTTGACGCAGATCGTCAGCCGTTATCTGTCCGATCCCGACAATACCGTGGCGGTCGCCGGCGCCGTCATGGTGCGCAATTCGCGAACGAATTTGCTGACCCGCGCGCAGGAGTGGGATTATTTTCACGGCATCGCGTCGGTCAAGCGCATGCAGGGCATGTATCACGGGACGCTCGTCGCCCAGGGCGCCTTCTCGCTCTACCGCCGCGACGCGCTTGAAGAAGTGGGTGGGTGGCCCGAATGCGTCGGCGAAGACATCGTTGTTTCCTGGGCCTTGCTTGAGCGCGACTACCGCATCGGCTACGCGGACAGTGCGCTGGCCTTCACCAATGTGCCCGAAGGCATTCGGCAGTTCGCGCTGCAGCGCAAACGCTGGTCGCGCGGGCTTATGGAGGCATTCAAGGCGCATTGGCGGCTGCTCTTCAAGCGCCGCATGACGACGCTGTTCATCTGGTGGAACGTCGCCTTCCTGCCTTTGGATCTTGTCTATAGCTTTATCTTCATTCCCGGCATCGTCCTCGCCTGCTTCGGCTATTTCTATATCGCCGGACCGCTGACGCTGGCCGTTCTGCCCTTGGCCGCGCTCTGGAACGTCGTGATCTTTCGCATCCAGCGCGACGTCTATCGCAGCGAGAATCTGGTCGTGCGGCGAAACCCGATGGGGTTCCTGTTCTATGCATTGGTTTATAGCCTGCTGATGCAGCCGGTGTGCGTATGGGGCTATATCGCCGAGATCATCGGCATGAAGAAAAAGTGGGATACGAAATGAAATATGCCGCCATCACGCTCGCTGCCGCGTTCGGCTGCCTGTCGTCGGCTCCGGCCGTTGCGCAAGACGATCGAGCCGCGCTCCCGCCGCGCCACGCCGTCGGCGTTGACATCTTCGCATCGACCGATGCGGACGATACGGATGTCATTCGCGCAGGCGTCAATCTTGATCCCGTTTACAAGGGTCCGGATAACTATCTTGGCCTGCGCGTCGAGAAGGCCTGGTATCGTCCCCTGGGCCTTAAGACGACCGAGAAGGAACGGGTCTTTCTGCGGTATGCCGACGGGTCGACCGACTGGAAATGGAACGCCCAGGCCGGCACCGACGGCGATACCATAATCGGTTCTGCCGCGATCCACGACGAGTCCAAGTACCGCAAAGAATTCTTCATCGAGCGCGATATTGTCGAAACGCCGCGCGGCGTGAAAGACGGCATCTATTATACTTTTGTCGGCGCGGCCCTCGATATTCCGGTCGACGATCGGAACAGCTTTACCGTCATGGCAGGAGCGCAGGAATTTACCGGCAAGAATGTCCGTCTCCACGCCCGGGCGAACTATGTCCATGTGCTCAAGCCGGAATGGGGCCTGAGCGCGCAGCTCCGGACCCGCTACTTCCACAGCACCGAGCCGCGCGAATATGATTATTACTCACCGCGCTGGTACGTGCAGGCGCTCCCGGTCCTTCAGCTCCGCAGATTTAGCGGCGGCTGGCGCTACATGGTCGCGGGCGGAGTCGGAGCGCAGCGCGACGCCGTCAGCGACTGGCGGGCGTCCTATTATGCCGCAGCCGAAATCACGAGCCCGGCAGTTGGCAGCAATTGGCATCTCAAGGCCGCGGCGCTCTACAATAATATTCCGCAGAACACCGGCGCCTATGATTATGGGCAGCTGACCATCGGCATCACTAGAACCTTCTAGGTCTGACGACGTCGGAACGGCTATCGCCCGCCGGCCGCCAATCGGGCGCGGAGCTTTTGCAATTCGGCTGGCGCGACAGGCGATAGCGCCGCGGCCGGCTTGCCTTCGCGCAGGCGCTGGCGGTCCTTTTCGTTCGGCTCGATCCGGCGGACACGGACCGGAGCGTGGCCTTGTGCCCTGATCCCGAGCTCTTCGGCGGCGCCGCGCGACAGGTCGATGATGCGGCCGTTTTGGGCGAACGGTCCGCGGTCGTTGATGCGGACGATAATGCGCCGGCCCGTGTCGAGCGCGGTCACCTCGACATAGGTCGGAAGCGGAAGCGTCGTGTGCGCGGCGGTGATCCAGCCGGGACGAAACTTCTCGCCATTCGCAGTGCGGTTGCCCGATTCGCTTCCGTACCAGCTTGCGTAGCCCAGCGTGTCATAGGCCGGGGCGGCGGCTGGAACATAGGTCGTGCCGCGCACCGTATAGGGCGGGCCGATGCGGACCGGGACATCGCTCACCGGACGAAAATTGCCCCCCGCGCACGCCGATAACAGCGATATCATCGCTGTTGCGCTTGCCAGTCTGATCGGTCGGATTTGCATCCTCGGGGTGTAGAGGCGGCGAAGGGGAGAATAAAGGCCGGACCGCCAGCGGTAATAGGACGCCCCGTGCCGTAGCGTAAACTGTTGCTTTTTAGCCACTAACCACTGGAAAATCGCGGTTTTGGCGTGGCGTCCGTTGACGCGGCGGGGCGGCGCGATACAGCCACCGGTCACCGCCGGGGCATCTCCCTCCTCAGGCCCGATGGGTCGCGTTCCGGTGGTTTGGAGAGAGAGACCATGACTTTGCGCAACATCCTGTTGGGCGCCACCATGCTGTGCGCCGCGACCACCCCCGCCATCGCTTTTGCCCAGGACACCGCTCGCGCCGACGATAGCGCGGCGCCGGCAGCGACCAACGACGTCACCGATTATGGCAACGACATCATCGTCACCGCGTCGAAGCGGTCGCAGACGCTGCAGGACACGCCGATCGCGGTTTCGGTGACCTCGGCCGCCGACCTCCAGAACGCGCAGATCCGCGACCTCATCGACCTGCAGTCGGCGGTCCCCAGCCTCCGCGTCTCGCAGCTCCAGTCGAGCGCGAACACCAACTTCATCATTCGCGGCTTCGGCAACGGCGCGAACAACCCCGGCATCGAACCCTCGGTCGGCGTCTTCATCGACGGCGTCTATCGCTCGCGCTCGGCCGCCCAGATCGGCGACCTTCCCAACGTCGAGCGCGTCGAAGTGCTGCGCGGCCCGCAGTCGACCCTGTTCGGCAAGAATGCGTCGGCCGGCGTCATCAGCATCGTCACGCAGAAGCCCCAGTATGAATTCGGGGGTTCGGTCGAGGCGAGCTACGGCAATTACGACGCCTTCGTGATCAAGGGCGACATCACCGGCCCGATCAGCGACACGATCGCCTTCTCGCTCGGCGGCAACTACAACCGCCGCGACGGCTATGCCAAGGACGTCAATCTCGACACCGACGTCAATGACCGCAACCGCTGGGGCGTGCGCGGCCAGCTGCTCATCGAGCCGACCGACGCGCTCTCGATCCGCCTGATCGGCGACTATGACAAGATCGACGAGAATTGCTGCATCGCCGGCAACGTCATCGCCGGCCCGACCGTCGCGATCACCAATGCGCTCGCGGGCGGCACCAGCGTCGATGCGAACAACCCCTTCTCGTACCGCGTCTACAACAATTTCCTGTCGTCGAACCTGATCAAGAATTACGGCGGTTCGGGCCAGATCGACTATGATCTCGGCAATATGGCGCTGACCTCGATCACCGCCTACCGCGAGGTGCGCGCCAACACCAACCAGGATTCGGACTTCACCAGCGCCGACCTGATCGGTCAGAAGTCGGACGACACCGCGATCAACACCTTCACGCAGGAACTGCGCCTGGCTTCGGACTTCGACGGCCCGCTCAACTTCCTCGTCGGCGGCTATTATTTCAACGAAAAGATCAGGCAGCACAGCCAGATCTATTTCGGCGACGATTTCCGCGGCTATGGCAATGCGCTGATCCAGGCGGCAAGCGGCGGCGCGCTCAGCGTTCCGGTGCTTGAGGCGGCACTGGGTGCGCCGAGCGGCTCCTTCTTCCGCGCCGGTGACGGCATGGACGAATATTACCGCATGAAGAACACCGCCTGGTCGATCTTTGGCACGCTCGATTTCGAGGTGACCGATCGCCTGACGCTGACCCTCGGCGGCAACTACACCAAGGACAAGAAGCGTTTCGCGACCGACGTGACGAGCACCGATGTCTTCTCGGGCATCAACCTCGACGCACCGGCCTATGCGCCGTTCCGCAACCAGCTGCTGCTTGGCGGCGCGCTGCAACAGGCGGGTGTCAATCCGAACGACCCGGCGGCGGTCTTCGCATTCGCGACCAACCCGGCAACCGCGGCGACCTTCGCGCAGTTCCAGGCCTTCGCGAACGCCAACCAGAACAACCCGGCGGCGAACCCGCTCAATCCGCTGAAGGCGTTCCAGTTCCTGCCGCCGTTCCTCAACGTACCGAACAGCGTCGAACCCGGCAAGACCAACGACGGCGATTTCAGCTACAGCGCGCGTCTGGCCTATAAGCTGACCGACACGGTCAACGTCTATGCGACCTATGCGACCGGCTTCAAGGCGAGCTCGGTCAACCTGTCGCGCGACAGCCGCCCGCTCGCCAGCGACCTGCCGGCGATCATCGCGGGCGGTCTCGCCACGCCGAATCTCGTGTCGGGCTCGCGTTTCGCGGCGCCGGAAGAATCGTCGGTCTACGAAGCCGGGTTGAAGGCGCAGTGGTCGGTCGCGGCGCTGAACCTCGCGGTGTTCAAGCAGTCGATCAAGGGCTTCCAGTCGAACGTCTTCACCGGCACCGGCTTCGCGCTTGCCAACGCGGGCAAGCAGTCGACCTGGGGCGTCGAGTTCGATGGTTCGGTACGTCCGGTGCAGGGACTCAATCTCAATTTGGCGGTGACCTGGCTCGATCCGAAGTATGACAGCTTTATCGGCTCGGCGGTCGGCGATCTGTCGGGCAAGAAGCCCGCTGGCATTCCCGATCTGTCGGTTTCGATGGGTGCGACCTATACCCACGAATTCGCGGGCGGGACCAAGGCGATCGCGCATGTCGATTACCAGTATGAAAGCCCGACGCAGATCGTCGATGGGCTCACGGGCTTCGCGACCGACGCCGAAGGGATCCGCATTGCTCAGGGCCTGAAGCGCGAAGTGAACCAGCTCAACGCCTCGTTCACGATCGCGCTGACGAACGGGCTCGAACTCGGCGTGTGGGGTCGCAACCTCACCAACGCGCAATATCTGACGACCGTATTCGACGCGGTCGCCCAAGCGGGCAGCGTGTCGGGCTATCCCAGCCAGCCGCGCACTTATGGCGTGACCGGCCGCTTCAAATTCTGATGAAGAGCAGGCGGGGCGATTCGTCGCTCCG
>JAEWIL010000030.1 GCA_023387085.1 Pseudomonadota bacterium
CCGCTGCGATTACAATGGATTGCAAGCTGGTTTTCAAGCTCTTCATAAGGATAGTGCCGCCCGTTGCCTGTTGTTCTTGTCGATGCCCCAACCCTTTGTTCGGATCGCCGGACATGCGTCGCGGCAGCCGTCCCCAAGGCTGAATCTCGCGGGCGCTATAGACCCGCTTGCCGCTTGCCTCAAGCATCTCTAACACTATTTTACGGCTGGCAAATTCTGACCGCCGAAACAGGACCGTCCGATCCGGGCGGCAACAGGAATAAAAGACAAAATCTCCCATGACCGACGATGAAATCCTGGCCGAATTCCGCGCCGCCGACGCGCTGTTGCAGGGACATTTCCTGCTCTCCTCCGGCCGCCACAGCGAATATTATCTCCAATGCGCGCGCGTTCTGATGGACACCGAGCGCGCAGGACGGCTCGCCTCGGCGCTCGCCGCGAAGCTGCCCCGCGACCTTCGGCAGGCGATCGATATCGTCGTTTCGCCCGCCATGGGCGGCGTCATCATCGGGCACGAGATGGGCCGCGCGCTCGGCAAGCCTGCGATTTTCGTCGAACGCCCGACGGGTACGTTCGAGCTGCGGCGCGGCTTCGCGATCCCCGCGGGCGCGAAAATACTGATGGTCGAGGATGTCGTGACCACCGGCCTGTCGTCGCGCGAGGCGATGGATGCGGTGCGCGCCGCCGGCGGCGAGGTCGTCGCCGAAGCCGCGCTCGTCGATCGCTCGGCGGGCAGCAACATCGATCTCGGCGTACCTTTCTACCCGCTCGTCGCGATCAATTTCCCGACCTACGCTGAAAATGAACTGCCGCCCGAACTGGCGGGAACGCCGGCGATCAAGCCCGGAAGCCGCGCGAATTGAATTCCGATCGCTCTGGGGGGCGCCTGCGCCTGGGGGTCAACATCGACCATGTCGCGACGATCCGCAACGCGCGCGGCGGCGACCACCCCGATCCGGTGCGCGCGGCAGAGATTGTCGCGGCGGTCGGCGGCGACGGAATCACCGCGCACCTGCGCGAAGACCGGCGCCACATCCGCGACGACGACCTCGCACGCATCCAGGCGGCGACCACCCTGCCCCTCAATCTCGAAATGGCGGCGACCGACGAGATGGTCGAGATCGCGCTGCGCCATAGGCCGCATGCGGCGTGTATCGTTCCCGAAAAGCGCGAGGAGCGCACGACCGAGGGCGGTCTCGACGCGGCGGGGCAGCATAATCATCTCGCGCCGATCGTATCGCGCCTCAACGACGCGGGCATCCGCGTCAGCCTGTTCATCGAACCCGACGCGCGCCAGATCGAGGCCGCGATGCGACTGAAAGCGCCCGTCGTCGAGTTCCACACGGGTCGTTACGCGCATTGCGAAGGCGAAGACCGCGCCGCCGAACTGCGCCGCCTCGCCGACGCCGCCGCGCTGGCGTGGAAGAACGGCATCGAGCCGCACGCGGGGCATGGCCTCACCTATGAGAATGTCGTTCCGGTCGCCGCGATCCCGCAGCTCGCCGAATTGAACATCGGCCATTATCTGATCGGCGAAGCGATCTTCACCGGACTCGAAACCGCGGTGCGCCGGATGCGCGACCTGATGGACGAGGCGCGCGGGTGAAGAATTTTGTCATTGCGAGCGAAGCGAAGCAATCTCCAGCCTCCGGCATTTCGCAAGGACGATGGCTGGAGGTTGCCGCGTCGCCTTCGGCTCCTCGCAATGACGGCCCGAGGGGTTTGAAATGATCATCGGGCTCGGTTCCGACCTCTGCAATATCGAGCGAATCCAGAATTCGCTCGACCGTTTCGGCGAGCGGTTCGAGAATCGCGTCTTCACCGATATCGAGCGCGCCAAGGCGGCGCGGCGGCCGTTCACGCGCGCGGGCACCTATGCCAAACGCTTCGCCGCGAAAGAGGCCTTCTCCAAGGCGGTCGGCACCGGCTTCAAGCGCGGGGTGTTCATGAAGGACATCGGCGTCGTCAACGCACCCTCGGGCGCGCCGACGCTGGCGCTCTCCGGCGGCGCGGCGGCACGCCTCGCCGAGATGATCCCGCCGGGACATAGCGCACATATCCACCTGACCTTGACCGACGACCATCCGTGGGCGCAGGCCTTCGTCATCATCGAGGCAATCAAGGACTGACTATGGCGAAAGCGGACAAGCAGGACGACGGCGGCTGGGGCAAGCTGATCCGCGACATCGTCGTGATCCTGGTGCTTGTGCTGGGTATCCATAGCTGCGTCGCCAAACCCTTCTATATTCCGTCCGATTCGATGATGCCGATCCTGCGCAACGGCGACCGGCTGGTGGTGAGCAAATATCCCTATGGCTGGTCCTATGCCTCGGCGAGCTTCCACCTCGCGCCCAAAAAGCCGGGCCGCCTGTTCGGCAAGTTGCCGGCGCGCGGCGATATCGTCGTGCTCGAACATCCGGTGACGCGCGTCGACTATATCAAGCGCGTGATCGGCCTGCCCGGCGACACGATCGAACTGCGCGGCGGCGCGCTGATCATCAACGGCAAGCCAATCAAGCGCGAGGTCGAGCCGATGCTCAGCTTGCCGGTCGACGCGAACATGCCCGGCCCCGACAGCAGCCTTGGCCGTTTCATCACGCGCGACGCGAGCGGCAAGGAAGTGCTCGAACTTCCGATCGTCCGCGAAACGCTGCCCGGCGGGGCGACGTTCGACACGATCGATATGGGTCCCGGCTATATGACCGACAATTACGGGCCCGAAAAGGTGCCCGCCGGTCATCTGTTCCTGATGGGCGACAACCGCGACGGCAGCGCCGACAGCCGCGTGTCGGTCAGTCAGAAAGGCCTCGGCGGCCCCGTGCCGTTCGACGCGATCGCCGGCCGCGCCGAGATCATCAGCTTCTCGACTGACGGCACCGCCGAATGGTATAATCCGCTCAGCTGGTTCAGGGCCCTTCGTTCGGGCCGCGCGGGAACCAACCTCCGCCCCGCGCATGATGAAGGCACGAAATAGGAGGCGTGACATGACGGCAGCGAGGAAGACGACCGCGACGCGGAAAAAGACGATGACCGTCCCTCCTGCCGCGCCGGAAGCGCAAAAGGCGGACGAGCACAAGGAAGCGCCGGGGCCGACCGAGATTCGCAGCCAGCTTTTACGCAACGAGCTTTTGAAGGCGGGGGCATGGCTGGGCCTCGCGCTGCTCATCGGCCTCTGCATCGTGCTCATCCAGCCGATCCTCCTGATCTTCGCTGCCATCGTCGTCGCCGCGATCCTCGACGGCGGAACCCGTCTGCTCGGCCGGGTCCTTCCGATCGGACGCGGGTGGCGCTTGCTGATCGTGTGCCTGTCGCTCGTCGCCTTCCTCGCCTGGACGATGATGTTCGCCGGTTCCCAGATCGCGGACCAGGCGGCGACACTTCAACAGGTCGTCATGGGACAGGTCGAGCGTATCGGGGCCTGGGCGGGCGAGCATGGCATGGGCGAGCTTCAGTTCGATCCCAAGACGATTGCCGACAATTTCGCCGGCACAGTCGGGCGCGTAACCGCCGCGGTCGGGACGGTGGTGGGGGCGCTGACCAGCGTGGTGATGGTCGTCATCCTCGGCATCTTCATAGCCATCGAGCCGCGCCTCTACGAGCGCGGCGTGGCGTGGATGCTGCCGATGAAGGCCCGCGACAATTTCTATATCACCACCGCGCGGATGGGCTTCACATTGCGCCGGTTGATGGCCGGCCGCCTGCTCGGCATGATCGTCGAGGGCGTCGGCACCTGGCTCGCGTGCCTCGCCGTGGGCATTCCGATGGCCGCGCTGATGGGACTGCTGACCGGCCTTCTGGCCTTCATCCCCAACATAGGCGCAATCGTGTCGGGCGTTTTGCTCGTCCTTGTGGGCTTTTCGGCGGGAACCGACGCGGGCCTGTGGGCGATTGCGATCTATTTCATCGTCCAGACGGTCGACGGCTATCTGATCGTACCGATGGTCGCCAAACAGACGGTCGATCTGGCTCCCGCGCTCGTGCTCGGCGCGCAGATATTGTTCGGCACCCTGCTCGGGATCATGGGCCTGTTCCTTGCCGACCCGATTGTCGCGATGATCAAGGTCGCGCTGGAACGCGAGGCGGAGCGCAACGCGGGGGCAGCCAAGGCGGCCGCCACCTAGCGCCGCTCACCGCACGCCGGGCTATCCCACCGCGCGGTCGCGGCCTTCCCAATAGGGCGCGCGCAATTCGCGGCGCAGCACCTTGCCCGAGGGGTTGCGCGGCAGCGCGTCGATGAAGTCTATGCTCTTGGGGGCCTTGTACGCTGCGATGCGCTCGCGCGCCCACGCGATCACGTCGGCCGGCTCGACTTCGGCGCCCGGCGCCGGCACGACCAGGGCCTTCACCGCCTCGCCCCATTTATCGTCGGGTACGCCGATCACCGCGACGTCGGCGACGCCGGGGCAGCCCATGATCGCGCTCTCGACCTCGGCCGGATAGACATTCTCGCCGCCCGACACGATCATGTCCTTGATCCGGTCGTGGACGAAATAGAAGCCGTCGGCGTCGCGAAAGCCGACGTCGCCGGTGTGTAGCCAGCCGTCGACGACGGTTTCGGCGGTCGCTTCCGCGCGGTTCCAATATTCCTTCATGACGATGTCGCCGCGGATCGCGATTTCGCCGATCTCGCCGTCGCCGAGCGCCCGCCCTTCGCCATCGAGGATCGCCATTTCGGTCTGCGGCCAGGGCTTGCCGCACGAGGTGAGCTTGCCCGGCAGATCATGCGCCGAGGGTGAGAGGTAGGAACCGCCGCCCGAGCTTTCGGTCATGCCGTAAAATTGCACGAAATCGCAGCCGAAGGTCGCGCGCGCCCGCCGCAGCACATCCTCCGCGATCGGCGACGCGCCATAGGCGATCGAGCGAAGATGCGAATAATCGCCGCTGTCGGTACCCGGCTGCTGGAGCATCATCTGGATCATCGCCGGCGCGAGGAAGGCATGCGCGACGCGCTCGTCGGTCATCATCCCGATTGCGTCGCCCGCTGCGAAGTCCTTGACGAGCACGAGTCGGCCGCCCTGCGCGAGCCCCGAGAAGCTGACGTTCGTGCCCGCAACATGGAACAGGGGCATGACGATCATCACCGTCTCGTCCTCGCCATAGGCAAAGCCGTCGACCTCGGTCGCCATTTCGAGGAAGCGGCGATAATTCTTGTTCGCGAGTACCACCCCCTTCGGGCGGCCCGTCGTGCCGCTGGTATAAAGCTGGAGCACATCGTCGCTCAATTGCGGTTCGGCGGCGGGCGCCGTCGCCGGGGCGTCACCCAACCACATTTCGAGCGGGTCGAACGCCGGATGCTCGCCGTAGAGCGCGACAAGCCGCGGCGGATTGGCGAGACCGGCGACCGCCGCGAGCGCCAGGTCGAAGAAATCTTCGCCGACGAACAGCAGCTTCGGTCCGGCATCGCCGAGGATGAAGGTGATCTCGCCCGCGGCGAGCCGGTTGTTGACCGGCGCCAGGCACGCGCGCGCGCGTGCCGTGCCGAAAAAGAGCGGATACCAGCCGTCATGGTTCTTGGTCAGCACCGACACGCGGTCGCCCCGCACAATGCCCGAAGCGATCAGGGCGTGCGCGACGCGGTTCGACCGGGCATCGAGTTCGGCGAAGCTCGTCTCGCGGGTCCCGAATTTCACCGCGACCGCATCGCCGCGCTTGCGCGCCTGCGCCGACGGGATATCCGCCAAGGTCCGGATCGCGTCCAGATCGATCATTTCTCTCTCCCACACTCGCTTTTGAACTTGAATTAGATAGAATACTAAGCAAATGTTTGGCCAGCCCAAAAATCGAGAGGACCGGCCTTGTTCAACCACCCCATATTGCCCACGACGATCGTCGGAAGCTACCCCCAGCCCGACTGGCTGATCGACCGCGAGCGACTGAAGGCCAGCCTGCCCCCGCGCGTACGCGCCGAGACGCTGTGGCGTATTCCCGAACCCTGGCTTGCCGATGCACAGGAGGCCGCGACGCTGATGGCGATCCGCGATCAGGAAGAAATCGGCATCGACATCGTCGGCGACGGCGAGATGCGGCGTGAAAGCTATTCGAACCGGCTGGCGACCGCGCTGTCGGGAATCGATACCGAAAAGCATGGCACCGCGATCGACCGCACCGGCAACGCCAATCCGGTGCCCCTCGTCTCGGGCCCGATCCGCCGCGTTGCGCCGATCGAGGCACAGGACGCCGCCTTCCTCCGCCGCCATTCGACCAAGCCGGTCAAGCTCACCCTGCCCGGCCCCTTCACGATGACGCAGCAGGCCGAGAACGGCTATTACCCTGACCTCAGGTCGCTCGCGATGGACTATGCCGACGCGGTCAATGCCGAGGTGAAGGATCTGTTCGCGGCGGGAGTCGACGTCGTCCAGCTCGACGAGCCCTATCTGCAGGCGCGGGCCGCCGAGGCGAACAGCTATGCGATCGAGGCGATCAACCGTGCGCTCGACGGCGTCGGCGGCACCACCGCGCTACACATCTGCTTCGGCTATGCGATGGTGCATCACGGGGCCGGCGCGACCGGACCGAAGCCCAAGGCCTATGACTTCCTCGCCGAACTCGAGGCGTCGGCGATCGACGTGATCTCGATCGAGGCGGCGCAACCGGGGCTCGATCCCGCGATCCTGGCCGAACTGCCGACCAAGACGATCATGTACGGCGTGCTCGACCTGTCGATTCCCGAGGTGGAAACGCCCGAGGTGATCGCGGGGCGGATTCGCGAGGCGCTGCGCTATGTCGACGCCGAACGCCTGTGGGTCGCACCCGATTGCGGGATGAAATACCACAGCCGCGACCATAGCCAGGCGAAGCTGAAGGCGATGGTCGATGGCGCGGCGCTGGTGCGCGCGGAGCTGAAATAAGCCAACCTCGTCCGTGCGAGGAACGCAGCGACGAAGCAATCCCGGCCACCGGCCTAGTGCGAGGTCGACGGCTGGAAATTGCTGCGCTACGCTTGCAATGACGAGCGTTATGCGTCGATGAAATCCGACAGCAACCCCGCCACAACCTCGGGGGCCTCGACAGTCGGCAAATGCCCTGCCCCGGCAATCACTTCGAGCCGTGCGCCGGGGATCGCGTTCCGTATCTCGTCGTGATGCGCGCGGCTGGTGATGCCGTCCTTCTCGCCCCAGATCAGCAACGTGGGCACAGAAATTTCGCCGAGGCGCGGACGGCTGTCGATCCGCGCCATGATGGCGCGCTGCTGTGCGAGGAAAGTATCGGCGCCGGTATCCGCCGCCATCCTGCGCGCGATACCGAGCAGGCGTTCATCATCGCGCTTTTCCTCGGGGAACAGGATCGGGATGCGTTCTTCGACCACCTGGTCGAAATTGCCGCTCTCGACAAGGTCGATATAGCCCTGCCGCCGCGCGGTCTGTGCGGGGCCGTCGGCCGACGCGAGCGTCGAGATCAGCGCCAGCTTCGCAACGCGCCCTGGCGCACGGCGCATCACTTCGAACGCGATAAAGCCGCCCATCGCATGGCCAACCAGCACGAACTTCGGTGGCGCACCGTCGAGGAGACGCTGCGCAAAGCCCTCGATCGTGTCGTCGCTCCGATTATCGGCGACGATGACCTCGCGGTCGGGCCAGGCGTCGATCAGCGGTTGCCAGACGGCCTCGGTCAGGAGTTGGCCGGTGATGAGAATGATAGGGAGAGTCATGGGTTCAATCCTGATTTCTTCGTCATTGCGAGCGAAGCGAAGCAATCTCCAGCGATTGGTCCTGCGCAAGGCCGATAGCTGGAGATTGCTTCGTCGCTACGCTCCTCGCAATGACGGCAAGGGGCAAATCTTCAGACCACCTGATGAAGAAGAGATTCGCCCGCCCCCAGCCGCCGACAGTTCTCATGCGCGACCGTCAGGCTGCGCACGAGCGTTTCCGGAGTGAGCCATGCGATATGCGGTGCGAGCACCACATTCGACAGACCGAGCAGCGGACTGCCGCGCGGCAACGGCTCCTCGGCAAAGACGTCGAGCCCGGCGCCCCGAAGATGCCCCATTGCCAGCGCGTCGACCAGCTTCGCCTGATCGACCAGTTCGCCGCGCGCGGTGTTGATCAGCACCGCCCCCTTCTTCATCGAGGACGGATCGATGCTGGCGCGCGTCTCTTCGGTCAGGGGCATGTGCAGCGACACGATGTCGCTTGCGGCGAGCAGTTGGTCGAGCGGCAAAAATTCATAGGGCACGTCGCGTGGGCTGCGAGCCGTATAGACGATCTTCGCGCCGAGCGCCGCGAGCGCCGGCGCGAGCAACCGTGCCGAGTTGCCGAAGCCGACGAGTCCGACGGTGCGCCCGCCGATTTCGCCGACGCTGTCGAGCTCGGATGGATCGGCGGTCCAGCCCTCGCCGGCGCGCGTGCGCGCATCGAAAAAGCAGGTGCGGCGCAGCACCGCCATCATCAGCGACAGCGCCATTTCGGCGACCGCCTGGCTGTTCGTTCCCGGCATGTTGCACACGGCGACGCCATGATCCCGCGCCGCATCGAGGGCAATGGTGTTGACCCCGACGCCCAGCTTCTGGATCAGCTTCAGCTTCGGCGCCGACGCTATGAACTCCGGCGTGACCGGGGTGAGGACATGGAGCAGCGCGGTGATGTCGGGCGCCACCGCGTCGAGCGGCGCGGCCTCGTCGACATGGGTCACGACGCCCGCGCCGAAGATCGCATCGACGGCGTCGCGAAAGCCGGGGCTCGGGCGGGCGTGGAGGACGATCATGCTGCCACCCCGCCGATTGACCCGGCGAAAGCCGAGAAGCCCGCAAATTCCGCGTCGGCACCCATCGCCTCCTCGATCCGCAGCATTTCGTTCCACTTCGCCATGCGTTCGGATCGCGTGAAACTGCCGACCTTCAATTGCCCCGCGTCCCAGCCGGTCGCGAGATGCGCGATGGTGACATCTTCGCTCTCGCCCGAACGCGCCGAGACGATCGCACCCCAGCCGAGCGCGACGGCGGCGTCGAGCGCGGCCTTCGCTTCGGTGACGGTGCCGACCTGGTTCACCTTGATCAGCGCCGCGTTGCACACGGCAGCGTCGCCCGCGCGTTCGACGCGCGCGGCGTTGGTCACCAGGACATCGTCGCCGATGATCTGGACCGTGTCGCCGATCGCTGCGGTCACGGCGGCCATCGTCGTCCAGTCGTCCTGTCCGGCCGGATCCTCGATCGACAGGATCGGGTAGCGCTTCGCCCATTCGACGATGCGCGCCGCCATGTCCTCGCCCGACAGCGTGCGGTCGTCGAGTGCGAGGCCATAGCCGTCGGCATCGCCAAGTTCGTTCGCCGCGATGTCGAGCGAGATGAACACATCCTCGCCCGCACGGTGTCCGCTCGTCTCGATCGCTTTGGTCAACGTGTCGAGCGCATCCTCGTTCGACGCGAAGTTCGGCCACCAGCCACCTTCGTCGGCGACGCCCGACAAGGAGCCCTTGGCGGCCATCAGCTTGCCCGCGGCGCGATAGACATCGTCGGTGATCTCGAGCGCGCGGCGGAAGCTGCCGGCGTTCGGGCACATGACCATGAAGTCCTGCACATCGGTGCGCCGCCCGGCATGCGCTCCGCCGCCGAATATCTGGATTTCGGGAAGCGGTATGCGAACGCTGCGCCCGTTCGCGAGATAGCGCCAAAGCGGCTCGCGCGCGCCGGCGGCCGCCGCGTGGAGCACGGCCATCGACACCGCAACGATCGCGTTGGCGCCGAGGCGCGCCTTGTTCAGCGTGTTGTCGAGCGCACACAGCGCCGAATCGATGTCCGCCTGCTCGCGCGCATCCATCCCCGTGATCGCACCCGCGATTTCCGATCCGATGCCGGCGACCGCGCGATTGACGCCGAAACCGCCGAAAGCGCTACCACCGTCGCGAAGGTCGATCGCTTCGTGCGCGCCGCGCGATGCACCGGCCGGCGCGATGGCGCGGCCGACCGCGCCCGATTCCAGCACGACCTCGGCCTCGACCGTCGGCCGGCCACGCGAATCCCAGAGCTGGCGGCCGGTGACGGAGGCGATACGCGAAGTCATGCAAAAGTCCTTTTCCAGTTGGCGACGAACGCATCGGCAGGTTGCGGCGCGAGCAGCCGTGAACGCGCCTGGTCGCGCACGATGCGCCTGTGTTCGGGGTCAGTCAGATAGGGCGCTGGCGACTTGCCCTCGACGCGCGCGAGAAGCAGCGCTGCGGTGAGCTTGCCGGCACGCAGCAGCAGCGCGTCGGGCTCCTCCCAGTCGATGCCCGCGCGATAGGCATCGATCAGTGCGGCGGCGGCGTCGTTCAACCGCGCGTCGCCCGACCAGACCGCCTTGAGCAACAGGTGGGCGGTACAAAAGGCAAGGTCGAAAGCGGGATCGCCGTAAACGGCGCATTCGGCGTCGAGGAAGACCGGGCCATCGGCACTGACCAGAATATTCTTGGGGCTGACGTCACCATGGACGAGCGCGATCTTGCTCGACACCAACTCGTCGGCGAGCGCGGTCAGCACGGGCGCCAGTTCGGCATCGTGCCGCGCGACATGGAGCAGGAACGGATCGACGCGCAGTGCGCGGAACATGTCGTCGTTGGGAAAGTCGGCGCGGTCGCTGTCATCATAAGCGGTCGCAGCGTGGATTGCCGCGATGCCAGCACCCACCTGCGCCGCGAACGCGACATCGACGCGGCCCGCCATCAGTTCGTCCTTCCACACCGGACAGCCGGGCAGAAAGCGCATCGCGAAGGCGTGGCCGGGCAGTTCGGCAAGCACCTCGGGCGCGATGCGGGCGTCGACGCCGCGCGCGCGGCGAAGCCAGCGAACCTCGCTCTGTCCGCGCTCGACCGGTGCATGCCATTCGGCGGCGACGCGGAGCTGCGGCAGCGGACGCTTGACGACGATCGGTCCGGTCGGCGTCTCGACCTTCCAGACGTCGCACGACACGCCGCCGGTCAGCGGTTCGAGGACGACATCGCCCTCGCCCACCAAACCGGCGCCGCGCAATCCTTCCACAATGTCGGCGTCGGGCGTCACGTCACAGCTTCTCCCGGATCCATGCCCCGACGAGGTCGGCAGCATTCTGGCGCTCCTCGATCGAATCCTCGAAATAATGCGCGCCGGGGATCAGTTCGAGCGTCTTGTCGGCCGAGCCGAGGAAGTCGAAGATCTTGCGCGCATCGCTCGGGAACACGCCCGTGTCGGCGGTGCCCTGCACAACCAGCGCAGGCGTGTCGTGCTTGGCCAGATGCGGCTGACCCTGGCACGGCGAGGTTTCAAGGCTCCACATGTTGAGCCAGGTCTTGATCGTGTTCGCGCGGCCGATGCTCGGCGTGCGGTTCGCGATCGCCGGGTCGCCGCGATAGCACCAGTTGGGCTTGCGGTCCGACGGGTCGATCGCCGGATCGACGCAGCGGATGTCGCCCCAGCAACGGAACATCGGGAAGATGCGGTCGGGAATGCCGGCATCGTTGAGGCGCTTCAGCTCGGCCTTCGCCCAGTCGGTGATGCGCTGGTTGCGCGCGCGCTGCGCGGCGCGATATTTCGCGATGAACGCGTCCGAATAGGGCGGACCGTTGTCGGGGTTGAACGGATCGAGTTCCGGATCGGTCAACGTCGGATCATTCTCGTCGATCACCGATGCATCCATCCAGTCGGTCAGCACCTCGGGCCGCCCCTGATGCGCGTTGAAGCTGATGTAAAGATCGCCCTTGATGATCGACGCCAGTGCATCCTGCCCCACCGACGGCAGCCGGTCGGTAAGCGTCGGTGCAATGGCTTCGGCTTGATAGGCGCCCATCAGCGACCCGCCGCCCGAATTGCCGAGGATGACGATCTGTTCGACCCCGGCCTCTTCCTTCAGCCACTTCATCCCGACGCCGATGTCGAGAATCGCGTGTTCGAGCAGGAACTGGTCCTCGACCCCGCGATAGCGCGTATTCCAGCCGAGGAAACCGAAACCCTGCCTCGCAAAATAAGGCGCAATATAATGTTCGGAGAAGTCGACATTATAGTGCGTTGCGATGATTGCCACCTTCGGCCGCTTGCCGCTTTCGGTCCAGTAGATGCCCTGGCACGGGTGCCCGCCCGCCTGGATGCGCGGCGCGGTCGGCGACACACGTCCGATGAATTGCGCGTCCAGTCCTTCGATCCCGTTCGGGTCCATTGGTCTCTCTCCTTGTTGTCGGTTATGAATATTCGGCCAGGCACTTCCACCTCTTCGTCACCCCGGACTTGATCCGGGGCCCATCCAGCAGCGTGGCAATGGATGCCGGATCAAGTCCGGCATGACGAAGAATAGGGATGGCATCAGCGAGTCACTTCGAAAGGCAATTTATAGCCCTCGAGCCCAGCGCGGATCGCCTTTTTGTCGATCTTGCCCGTCGGCCCGAGGGGGATGCTGTCGACGAACAGCACATCGTCGGGCATCCACCAGCGCGCGATCCTGCCGTCGAGATAAGCCTTGAGATCGTCGGCCGAGGCGGTCGCGCCCGGCTTGAGCTGGCAAAGCAGGATCGGGCGTTCGTCCCATTTGGGATGCGCGATGCCGACAACCGCGGCATTGGCGACCGCGTCATGCCCCATCGCGATATTCTCGATCTCGATCGAACTGATCCACTCGCCGCCCGATTTCACGACGTCCTTGGCGCGGTCGGTGATCTGCATATAGCCTTCGCCGTCGATCGTGCTGACGTCGCCGGTGTCGAAGAAGCCCTCCTCGTCGAGCACGTCGCCGCCCTCGCCGCCGAAATAGCCGCGCGCGATCGTCGGGCCCTTGATCATCAACCGGCCGGGCGTCCTGCCGTCGTGCGGCAGGCGATTTCCAGCATCGTCGACCAGCTTCATCTCCAGCCCGCAGAGCAGCCGGCCCTGCTTGAGCTTATAGGCCATCTGCTCGGCGTCGCCCTTCGCCGCGACCGAGGCGTTGGGCACCGACACCGTCCCGAGCGGCGACGTTTCGGTCATCCCCCACCCCTGGATGACGTCGACGCCATAATCGTCGCGGAAGGTGCGGATGATCGATTCGGGGCACGCCGATCCGCCGATCGTCACGCGCTGCAACGTCGTGAAGCGCTTTCCGTTTTCCTGCATATATTGCAGCAGCATCTGCCAGACGGTCGGCACGGCGGCGGAGTAAGTCACGCCTTCGTCCTCGATCAGATTATAAATCGATTCGCCGTCCATCCGCTGTCCAGGAAGAACCAGCTTGGCGCCGACGGCAGGCGCCGAATAGACGACGCCCCACGCATTGGCGTGATACATGGGCACGACGAGCAGCACCGTGTCGCGCGCCGACAGCGCGAGCGCGTCGCGCTGAAGCGTCATCAGCGCGTGGATATAGTTCGACCGGTGCGAATAGAGCACGCCCTTCGGATTTCCCGTCGTGCCGCTGGTGTAGCAGAGCCCGCACGCGGTGTTCTCGTCGAAGCCGCCCCAGCCATATTCGGCAGGATGATCGGCGATCCAGTCGTCGAACGCGACCGCGTCGAAGCTGGTCTTCGGCATCGAAGCCGCGTCGCAGAAGAAAATCACCTTCTCGATCGTCGGCACCTGCGGCAACAATTCCTCGACAAGGTCGGCGGTCGCGGGATCGGCGATCAGCAGCCGGTCGCCGGCATGGTTCGCGATATAGGCAATCTGTTCGAGAAACAGTCGCGGATTGAGCGTATGAAGGACGATGCCCATCCCCGCCGCGCCGTACCAGGCGGCAAGATGCCGCGCGCTGTTCCATCCCATCGTCGCAACACGATCGCCGGGCTTCATGCCGGCGGCGGCAAGCGCGTTCGACACGCGCTTCGCATCGGCGTGGATGCCGGCATAGGTCGACCGGGTGACGCGCCCCTCGGCATCGCGCGAAATCACCTCGCGCGCGCCATGCCACGCCGCCGCATGGTCGATGATCCGGTCGACCGTCAGCGGCACATTCTGCATCAACCCATCCATGCGGCCCGTCTCTCCCTCGTTCGTTAAAAGGATAGTATACTAAGTATTTTGCTTTTGCAACGCCGCTCTGCCTTGCTTCGCCTCGCCCGCTCTTCTAGCGTGACGGTGCCGGCTCCCGCCGGCATCAGGGGGCATATCACCGGCTTCGCATGCGGACCAATCAGCTTATCATCGCACTTTTTCAACGCTTTTGCTGGCTCGACGAGGGCTTGCAGGCACGCCTTCGCGACCGCGGATGGCCGGGCGTCAGCCGGCCGCAGTCGATGGTCATGACCAATATCGTCAGCGGGATCGTCCGCCCCTCGGATATCGCCCGCAACCTCGGCATTTCGCGCCAGGCGATTCACAGCACGATCAACCAGATGGTCGAACTCGGCGTCGTCCGGCTGGAGCCCGACCCGGACGACCGGCGGCACATGATCGTTTCGCTGACCGAAAAAGGTGCGCGGATGCGGCAGGATGCACAGCGCGCGATGGACGCGCTGGCCGATCAGCTCGCCGAACGACTGGGCCACGACCGCTTCGACGCGCTGCTCGCGACGCTCGAAGCTGACTGGGGCGACAACATCGAAGGCGACGCTTAGGCCGCAAGCGCCTTCGCGACGGCGACCAATCGCGCTGCGGTCATGTCGACGAGCGTTGCCGGCAAGGCCTCGACCAGATTGCCCTCTGCGTCGAAGGCCGCATGGGCGTTCGGCACCAGCACCTGTTCGGGAATGACGAGCGTCTGGATCGTCGAGAGAATCTGGCGCAGCTGCATCAGGCCGCGCAGCCCGCCGAACGGGCTGATCGACGCCGACATCACCGCACTCGCCTTGCCGCGATAGGCGGTCAGCGCGACGAGCGATTCCTCGCCGGTCGGGCGCGACGCCCAGTCGATCGCATTCTTGAGCAGCGGCGGCAACGAGCCGTTATATTCGGGCGATATGAACAACAGTCCGTCCTGTGCGGCGAAAAGCGCTTTCAACCGTTCCGCGTCGGACGGAAAGGCGTTCGCTTCGAGCGCGGCCGAATAGAGCGGCAGGTCGAAGGCCGCGAGATCGACGTCGGTGACGACCGCTCCGTGGCCCTCCAGCGCCTTGATCGCGAGTTTTCCCAGCGCGCGATTATACGATCCTTCGCGCGTGCTTCCGACGATAACGGCAATCTTCGTCAATGATCCCTCCCGAGAAAATAATTAGAATACTAACCTGTTTTGACCGAAGATCGCAACGATGTTTGTAAAGACGGTTGCGAATTGGACGCTCCCCTGTCTGGCGAGCTGCCTTCACCCTCTCCTCTCGGGAGAGGGATACGCAGGCTTGGTTGCGCAGCAACCTAGCAGAATTTGGGTGAAGGGATCGGCCGCTGGCTCGCGTACGCACCGGCACAGCCCCTAACCCGACCCTCTCCCCATGGGAGAGGGCTTAACGCCCGCGACCGGTCGCTATCCGCCATCAATGCCTTTGATCGAACCCGCCCGAAACCCTCAGGCCTTGATGTCGGAGAGGGTCGAAAGCTTGGCGGTTTCGTCCGACAGATTGTCGATCACGCGGCGCATCAGCGCCTGCAGCGTCTCGACCTCCTCGTCGGTCATCCCGCGCGTCGCGACCTCGTGCACCTCGGCGTTCATCGGGGCGAGGATGAGCTCGAGCTTTTTCGCGTGCGGGGTCAGATAGATGAAGGTCTTGCGGCGATCGTCGTCGGTCTTCTTGCGCGTGATGAAGCCGGCCTTCTCAAGCCCCTTGAGCGCCACGACAGTGGTGGGTTCGCGCATGCCGACGCGCTCGCTGAGCTCGCGCTGGGTGATCCCGTCCTCGCGCCACAGCTGGCGAAGGAACCGCCACTGCCCCGCCGACACGTCATGGGTCATCGTTCCCCGCTCGAGCAGTCGCGAGAAAGAGCGGAATACAATACGGGCGAGATAGCCGATGCTGTTTTCCGGGTTGGTGTAATATTCCGCCGGATTCCGATAGGCTTGCTTGTTCTTGGCCAACAGATTTCCCCTTTGGACCAATTCTTAGAGCCCTATGATTTTCGCGCAATATGCTTCGGCGCCGATATCGTTGGACAAAGTCGTGCCCCGCTTATACTTAGAATACTAAGTTAATGGAAGAGGCCATGGAAAAATTCACCCGCCTGACCGCAGCGGCCGCGCCGCTGTCGCTCGCGAACATCGACACCGACCTGATCATTCCCGCGCGCTTCATGAAGGGACTCGCGCGCAGCGGGCTGGGCCGGCACCTGTTTCAGGAGCTTCGCTATCGCCCCGACGGCACCGAAAACCCCGATTTCATCCTCAATCGCAGCGCGTGCCGCGATGCACAGATCGTGATCGCCGACCGGAATTTCGGCTGCGGCTCGTCGCGCGAGCATGCCGTGTGGGCGTTGGCCGATTTCGGCATACGCTGTGTCATCGCGCCGAGTTTCGGCGACATCTTCTCGAACAACGCGCGCAAGAACGGGCTGCTGCTGATTCGCCTGCCCGAAGATGTTTGCGAGCGGCTCCGGGGCGAGATCGAACGCGCGCAATATGCGCCGCTGACGATCGATCTCACCGAACAGACGATCGCGCTCGCCTCGGGCGAAGTCATCGCATTCGCTATCGATCCCAACGACCGGCGAACGCTGATGGAGGGACTCGACGACATCGCCCGCACCCTGAGGCATCGGGACGTGATCGCGCGGTTCGAGGAAGACGCCTAGCCGAGGCTCGCAGGATCGGCGATGCAGCCGGCGATCGCGCACGCCGCGGCGAGCGCGGGGCTCATCAGGTGCGTGCGTCCGCCGCGGCCCTGCCGATTCTCGAAATTGCGGTTCGACGTCGCGGCGCAGCGCTCGCCGGGTTGCAAGCGGTCGGCATTCATTCCGACGCACATCGAACAGCCGGGCTCGCGCCAGTCGAAGCCCGCCGCGCGCAGTACGGCATCGATCCCTTCGGCCTCGGCCTGCCGTTTCACCAGACCCGAACCGGGAACGACCATCGCGCGGACATGCGGCGCGACGCGGCGGCCCCGCGCGATGTCGGCGACGACGCGCAGATCCTCGATCCGGCTGTTGGTACAACTGCCGACGAACACGCGGTCGAGCCGCGTGCCGGCGATCGGCTGGCCTGGCGACAAATCCATATAGGCGAGCGCCCGCTCGGCGAGACTGCGCGCGTCGGGGTTCGCCAAGGCCGCGGGATCGGGAATGCGTCCGGCGATGCTGATGACTTGCGACGGGTTCGTGCCCCAGCTGACCATCGGGGCGACGTCCGCGGCATCGATCGCGATCTCGCGGTCGAATCCGGCGTCGGCATCGGTCGGCAGCATGCGCCAGCGATCGATCGCCGCTTCCCATTCGTCGCCGGCCGGGGCGGCGGGTCGCCCCTTCAGATAGGCAAAAGTCGTCGCGTCGGGGGCGATCAGCCCGGCGCGCGCGCCCATCTCTATGCTGAGATTGCACAGCGTCATGCGCGCTTCCATCGACAAGGCGCGCACCGCTTCACCGGCATATTCGATCACATGACCCGTGGCGCCATCGACCCCGACGACGCTGAGGATATGGAGCGCGAGATCCTTGGCATGGACATGCGGCGCGAGCGAACCGACGACGGTGATCCGCATGTTGCGCGACCAGCGCTGGCGGATCGTCTGCGTCGCCAACACATGTTCGACCTCCGATGTGCCGATCCCGAACGCGAGCGCACCGAAGGCGCCGTGGGTCGAGGTGTGGCTATCGCCGCAGACGATGGTCATCCCGGGCTGCGAGCGTCCCTGCTCGGGGCCCACCACATGCACAATGCCGCCGCGCGGATCGCCCATCGGGAAATTCTCGATCCCGTATCGCCGCGTGTTGGCGACGAGCGCTTCGAGCTGAGCGCGCGCCTCGACGTCCTCGACGCCCGCAGGACCGGCCGCCTGCCCGGCGGTCGGGACATTATGATCCGACAGCGCGAGCGCCCGTTCGGGCCTGCGCACCGGCCTTCCCTCCGCCTCCAGCGCTGCAAAGGCCTGCGGCGACGTCACCTCGTGGAGCAGGTGGAGATCGATATAGAGCAGCGTCTCGCCATCGTCCTCGGCGACCGCATGCGCATCCCATATCTTGTCATAGAGCGTGCGGGGCCCGCGCGTGGTCATCGCACCATCGCTTTCACATCGTGCGAGCGATCCGTCATAACCATGCTTGCCATCTCCCCTGTCGATCCCCGCATTGCAAATGCTTAGAATACTAACTTATATGGATCGATTGCGCCCGGAGGCAAGAGGATTCGCCGATTTTCTGGATCGACGGTGGCGGACCTCGCGCTTCCGAACAGGCGAATCTCGCCGATCCTTGCCGCAAAATCACACGCATCCGCTATTTACTTAGCAATCTAATTATATAGAGGGAGGCTACACGGCGCGATGGGCAGGAGAGGGCTGATACCGCAAATTGCAATCTCCTCGTCGCCGCGCGCACGAAGGCGATCGCCATGAACCCGGTCTGGCTACCCGCCTCGCTGTTCGGGGGATTCTTCCAGGCATGGCGCACCGCGCTCCAGCAGCGCCTGCGCGCCGAACTCAGCGTCAGCGGCGCAGGGCTGGTCCGCTACCTCTATGGCCTGCCGTTCGCCTTGCTCTTCGCAGTCCTATGGTTGTCGGTACGGCATCTGCCGGTGCCGCTGCTCGGCCCGGCCTTTCTCGGCCTGTCGCTGGTTGGAGCGGTAACGCAGATGGCGGGGACGATCCTCCTGATTCTCGCCTTCGGGCATAGGGGCTTTGTCGTGGGGACGGCCTTTTCCAAGACCGAAGCGATCCAGGCCGCGCTGGTCACCGCGATCTTTTTCCAGGAGCGCCTTCCCCTCCTCGCGTGGGCGGGGATTGTCGCCGGCGTCGCAGGCGTGTTGATTCTCGCGCTCGTCGGACGCGGGATCGGCGCGCGGCAGATCCTGGGTTCGCTTGGCCAGCCCGCTGCGCTCTACGGGCTGGGAGCGGGATCGATGTTCGCTTGCGCCGCCATCGCGATCAAGTTCGCCACCGCCGAACTGGCCGGCCTCGATGTCATAGCGTCGGCGTTCGTCACCCTCGTCGTCGTCATGGCGATTCAGAGCGCGCTCCACATCGCATGGGTCGCCGCGCGCGATCGCGACACGCTGCGCGCGGTGGTGCGGACATGGCGGTCGTCGAGCCAAGTCGGCCTGCTTTCCGCGCTCGGTTCGGCCTGCTGGTATACCGGATTCGCCGCCGCCCCCGCCGCGCTCGTCCGCATCGTCGGGCAGGTCGAGGTGATCTTCACCATCGGCTTCGCGCATTTCTATCTGCGCGAGCCCGTCCGGTGGAGCGAGGTGGCCGGACTGATGCTCGTCGCGATCGGCGTCATGCTTGCCCTGTTCGCGACCTTCTGACCCCGGCGTCAATGCCCAGCGGCCAACGCTGCCTCGCCCGCTTTGGGGCGATATTGAGCCGCATCGGTCGTGAAATGCGCCTTGCCGTAGCTCGCGAGCTGTTTCTCCAGCTTCGCGACAAGCCGACGGTCGGCGACATCGCGCAGCCAGGGCACCCGCGATGCAAGCGCATAAAGCCCCATGCGCGCCGCGACGAAAACCCCCGCAGCGCCCGCGACGACCATATCGCGCGTCCCGACCTTGACGCCGATCGACGCAGCCCTGGCGCGGTCGCCGCCCATGAAGTGCCGCAGGAAGAAGAGCTTCGCCATCGCCCGTTCGAAAAAGGCATGGACGGTTTCGGCCACGCCGTCGTTCGCACGCAGATCCGCGGCGATCGTCGCGCGTAGCAGTTCGCCGCAGGTGCTGTCGTCATAGTCCTGGCGCAGCGTCGCGGCGCGCGTCGACATCAGATCGACGATGCCCTGCGGCGTATCGGCGAGCAGGTCCTCGGGCAGCCCGAGCAGGAAGCAGCGATAGCGCGCGAGTTCGACACGCGCGCGTTCCTCGCGCGTGAATTCGGTGCGTCCCTGCGCGAGCATCTTGTACGACAGCAGAAAGATCGGGATCAGCCCCGCCGGCATCTGGTCGACCTGCGGGATCGGGAAACCATAGACACGCTGGTCCCAATCCTCGGGGCGCCGCAGCACATTGGCGCGCACCATCGAATGCATCAGCCGCACCATCGCGGCCGCCCTGAATCCCGGACCGAAGCGCTCGAGCGCGCCGGGCAGCACCGACGTCGAAAAGAAGGTCGCCGTCTCCTTGACCCGGCGTGCGGCGGTCTCGCTCGACAGCGTGTTGGTGATCGCCATCGGCAGCGCCGAATATTTGTTCATGAAGGTCGCGATGAACGCGCCGCGAATGATGAACGGCCCGAAATTGGCGGCGGAGTTGCGGTCGAGACGCGCTCCCTCCTCGACCAGATCCATGTCAACCCAGTCGGGCTTCCGCTCCATGTCGGCGATGAAGGCGGCGAGTTCGGGCGGCGCCTCGGCCACGCTTTCAATTCCATGGTCGCACGCCCGGACGAGCATGTCGACGAGCGTGCGAAAACCATATTGGCGCATCAGCGCGGCATAGGCGTCGGCAACGAGGTCGCCCATCATCGAATAGGCGCGGATCAGGTCGACGCGCTCGCGATTGGACAGGATCGTCGCGCGCTGCTTCGCCGTGCCTTCGCCAAGCTGCGTTACGTCGCCCGGCCGGTCGGCGAAACGCTCCGGCACGACCGCGAAATCGAACGCGCCATACATTGCGGGATTGGCCGTCTTTTGCGATTCCACTTTTGCCCAGAGGCTTTTGGTCGCAAGCTCGCTCATCGGAATTCATCCTATCCAATCGTCCCCGGTCACAATATATATCGATCGATATAAATTCAAGCAGACTTGCCCATGCCCCCGCCCAATACGCCTAAGCCCCGAAAGCCCGCTGTCCAGCGATCGACCGATGCCGGCTATCGCAAGGGCGAGGCGATGCGGAAACGCATATTGGACGCCGCGCTGGCGGCGTTCGGTAGCAAGGGATTCGCGGCAGCGACGACGCGCCAGATCGCCGAGACCGCGGGTACGAATCTGCCGGGCCTCACCTATTATTTCGGGAGCAAGGAGGGGCTCTATCTCGCCTGCGCGCACGAGATCGTGGCCTCTTTCCGGCTAGGGACCGGCGCGGTCGCGGAAGCCGCCGCGGCATCGCTGGCCAAGCCCGACAAGAGCGAAGCCATGATCTGGCTCAAACGTCTGTTCGCCGCGCTTGCCCATTTCCTCTTTTCCGAAGAGGGCGCCGAGGACCGCGCGCTGTTCGTGCAGCGCGAAATGACGAGCCCCGGCCCGGCGTTCGAAATCCTCTATGCCGAGCTGTGGCGGCCCGGTATCGAACTGGCGGCGGCGTTGCTGAGCCAGGCCGCCGCCGGGCGCCTGTCCCATGCGGATGCCCAGGTTCGCGCGGTGATGATGATTGCCAGCCTGACCGGATTCCGGTCGGGCCAGCGCATCGTCGCCCGCGCGACCGGCGGAGATAATCACGTCGAACGGGTCATTGCCGCGCTCGAAGACCAGATCGACGCCGTCGCTACGACCGGAGGCGAGCCGGACCGGGCCGCTCCCTAGCGCTTCCGCCGCGCGAGCTGATAGTCATAGAGCGAAGGCACCGCGTCGACCGCCTCCCCCGCCGCTTCCAGATAGGGGGCGGGATTATAATGAATCTCGATCGCACGGTTGGCGTGAAGCCCGACGATCCGTTCGCCCGGTCCTTCGAGCCCGCTGTCGATTTGGACCGCGGCATCAGCAGGGACGCTGTCGGGGATGATCAGCCGGGCGTTCCAGATCGTGTTATAGAGTCCATGTCCCGGCTTCCAGTAAGGCGCGCCGCCGCCCATCCAGAGGCGGTAGCGCCACAGGCCCTTCACCTTTTTCGGATCGATGTGCAGCACGACCTGATCGAACAGATTCTGGTGGTTCGATCCGCTGTGCTGATCGATCACGCCTTCCTGCATCGCCTCGCCGCGCAGGAAGACCGAGCGGGTCGAGCGCGTGTTGACGCTGAACGGATGGATGACGGGATTCTCGACCCTCAGGTCCTTGACCAGCACATTATGCACCGCACCGACATGCACCGAATAATGCGCGCGCCGGTCGCCCGTCGTCGTGACATTGGCGATTGTAAGGCTCGCCGCATTGTCGGTCAGGATACCGCTGTCGGACCGGTCAATGACAAGATCGCGGATCCATCCGTCGAAGACGCCGGTCATGTAGATGCCGTTATAGCCCTGCTCGAGATGGTGCCCGAACGCGGGCGCCTCGGGGAACTGCAGCCGCAAATTCTGGATGCCGACATTGGTGAGATGCTGCCAGTTCGCGAGTACCGCGGGCTGGTCGGCCCGCACATCGTGGAGCAGCGGATCGCCGAGGGTGACCGTCTTGCCGCGAACCGCCGCGATGCGCGTCGACTGCACGACCACCGGCCGGTTCGGGGAGTCCCAGTGATGGGACCCGATCGGCAGGTCGGTATCGCCATAGAGCGATTTCAGGATCGCGCTCTTCGGTCCGTCGACCGAGAACCATTGCAGTTGCACGACATCGCCGACATGGAGCTTCGCGGCATTATCGACGGTCAGCGTGGGGGTGAACTGCTTGCCCTGGACGCCGGCTGCGAGCACCGGATCGCGCGCATCCTTCTTGCCGTCATAGGAAACGGCCCGGCTCTTGTCCGGCCCGACGACGATCATCCCGCCGGCCCAGCTATATTCGGAAAACAGATAGTCGATGTTATTCTCGGGCTCGACCTGATATTTCTTCTCGCGCACCAGATAGCCGCGCAACTCGTCATAATCGTGGCTCTTGTCGATCAGCTTCAGCGGACGCGGGAACCAGAGCTCGCTGCCGCCCGCACCGGACCCCGCGCCGTCGAGGACCATGTCGCTGCGCGTGATGCGCAGGACTTCGGTGATCTGCGTGCGCCCCTTGGGGAATTTGAGCGTCACCCGGCCCTTCACCGCATTCGCCGCGGCAAGCGCGCGCAGCACCGCCTTGGTGTCGTCGAGCCCGTCGTCGGGGATCACGCCATAGCTCGTCACGTCGACCACCGTTCCCGCATCGGCAGGGATCGGTGCGATGCCGAAGCCATAGCCGGCATAAGAGAAATCGGGCAACGGCTCGGCCGCCATCGTCGCGCGATCGGACAGGATTTTCGGAAGCTCGCCCGTTCGGGCAGTTGCCGTGCCAGCAACGGCGACAACCGTAAGTAAGATGGCGGAGCGAAGGGGGCGCTTGATCCGGTCGGGCATTGTTTTCTTTCCATATCATCGTCGAAAAAGGCAGGCCGGCGCCAGTGGACGACGCCGCGCTGCCATCCGGGGGGGCGGGGTCAGAATTTGGCGCGCAATCCCACCGAGAAGTGCCGTTCGGACAGGGCATAGCTGTTCAGCGCGACACCGTTGACGCTATATTCGCTCGTCGCCGATTTTTTCGGCATCAAATTTTGTGCCTGCAGCGAAAGCGCGAAATTCTTCGTGATATCGACTCCGACCTGCGCGTCGAGCTGCGAGCGCGCACCGATGAAGCTCGGGCGCCCTTCCGAAAATTCGAACACCGCCTCGTCGCGGTAGTTATAGGCGAGGCGGGCCGAGAACGGTCCTTTTTCGTATAGACCCACCAGATTATAGCTGTTCTTCGAAACCGCGACGAGCGGGAAGCCCGACTGGTCCTCCGAGTCCGAATAGGTATAGTTGGCGATGATCCCGAAGCCGTCGAACGGCGACGGCAGGAAATCGGCGAACTGCTGGATCCCGATCTCGAACCCCTTGATCTTCGCGCTCGCGAGGTTCTCGGGCCGCGAGAAGACCAGCTCGCGTCCCTGCGGATCGAGATTGGTGTCGACCCCGGTGGTCACGAAACTTGCAATAAAGTCCTTGACGTCCTTGTAAAAGACCGCGCCCGAGATGAGCGAGCTTTTGCCCGTATAATATTCGAGGCTGATGTCGGCCTGGGTCGACATCGGCGGCTTCAGACCGGCGTTGCCGCCCGTGACCGAAAGATTTGTCGCATTGAAAAAGGTCGACGGGGCGAGATCGGCGATCGATGCGCGCTGCATCGTTTGCGACCCCGAGACGCGGACCAGAAAGCGGTCGGTGACATTGAACGCGATGTTCGCGCTCGGCAGCACGTTCGTATAACGGTTCTTGTCGGTGACCAGGGTGCTGACGGTGCCGACATTACGGTAGCTGTCGATCGACAGCCGCGTCGCCGCGATGCGCACCCCCGCGTTGGCCCGATAGGGAATCCCCGCAATCTCGCCCTCGCCCGAGACCATCAGATAGCCTGCAAGCGTCCTTTCGCTGAAATCATAGTCGCGCTGCGAGTTGGGAAGCAGGCTCGATTTCGCATCGGGATCGGGGTTGGGCTCGGCCGCCTGCGCGCGGTTGAAAACATAGTCAAAGGTTGGCGCGGTGCTCAGGAAACTGCGCGGAAAAGTCCCGGGTATGTCGGGCAGGAAGCCGCCGGCATCGATGAGTTTGAGATAGGGTTCGAGTTCCGCGCGCGTCGGCGTGACCTGGCTGCGATAGGCGTTCGACCGCGCATGAAGATCCGTATAGCGAATCCCGGCCGAAATCGTGATGCCGCTGTCCGATTCATAGCTGACGTCGAGCTTCCCGGTCCATTCCTCGAGCAGGCCGATCAGCCGGTTGCTGCGCACGCCGTTGGTGGCCGGATTATAGGAGGCATAGCTCGTAGGGTCGAAGGCGCCGCCCAAGGTCAGCGACGGGACGGTCTGATCACGAAAATCAAAGGCACCGGGAACCGCGGCCGTGCCTTGGAGCGTGATGATCTGGATCGACTGGTCGATCGTGCCTTTGCTGTAATAGCCGTCGGCTTCGACCGTCAGGCCACCGCTCTGATATTTGCCGTTGAGACCATAAAGAAAGCTCTCGGTCGGCTCGTTGCGGATCTGCCCCGCCGTGGTGACCGTGCCGTTGGCGTTGCCCGCAACGACCATGCCATCCTCGACGACGCGATTGCTCACCGGATTGCTACCTGTCGGCAGGCGGAATGCGAAAAAATCCTGCCGTCGTCCGGTCTTGAGCTTCGAATAGAGCGCGTCGGCCGTGACCGTGAATTCCGGCGTGACCTCGAACTGGATCGCGCCGTTGAGGCCCAGCCGCGAGCGATCCACGACAAACTGCTCATATTGCAGCAGCACGGGGGTCGGCACCACGCCGCCCCCCGTTCCGGTGTAGGTGCGGTTGAGGAAGTTATTGCGCTCCAGCGTCTGGGTCGTCGAGGTACGCTTCTGATATTCGCCCGCGAGCATGATGCCGATCCGCCCGTCGGCGAATTTTGTCGTCGCGAAGCCGGTAATCGCGGGCTCGAATTTGTCGCTATTCTCCGAATAGACGCCCTGCGCTCGCAACGAAACGGTCGGCTCCTTGAAGCTTAGCGGCTTTGGCGTGACCAGATTCACCGTGCCGCCCAAGCCGCCCTCGGCCTGGCTTGCAAGCGGCGACTTGCGAACCTCGAGTCGCCCGAACAGGCTCGACGGTACCGAATCGAGGCCCGACGAACGGCCAAGCTGGTCGTTCTCCGGCGGCGACAAGCGCGCCGACCAGCCAAGGAGGGTGCGTCCGTCGACCTCGACGCGGACTTGCTGCAGACCGCGCACCGACACCGACTGGCCTTCGCCGAAGACCCGCGTAATCTGCACCCCGGTGACGCGTTGCAACGCCTCGGCGACGTTGGAATCCGGAAGCTTGCCGACATCCTCGGCGGTAATGACATCCATCACCTGCTCGGAATCGCGCTTGATCTCGGCCGCCTGTTCCAGCGACGCGCGGATGCCGGTTACGATGATGTCTTCTTCCGGCTGGGGTGCGGCAGAGATATCCTGCGCCATCGCGGGCGCAATCGCCAATGCGGCAACCGCCGCGCCCCCGGCCAGTTTGGCGCCGACCTTCCATTTTTCCCGATTGGTCATTTGTCCCTCCCGTTTGCGGCCCATTCCCGCCTCAGCGAAAATGACACCGGTTACTTATGCCGACCAACGAAACGAAGATTTCGTGCGTCGATATTTCGGGAATGCCTCGCGTCGCGCCATCGCGCGGAAACGGGCGCACCCTCTCCTGACTATGATCTTGTCCCGGCCTTGGTAACCGGTGTCAAATATGAGTAACTTTTCGGCACCTCATGTCAAGCCGGAATCTGCCGGACACCCTTCCCTGTCAGAGCCACAACAGGGGCTGCCGTACGGGAAAATTACGTACGACCTCCCCCACTTTCGGATCGGGCTCGAGGCTGTCCCACAGCCTGATCCACTCGCGGCGATGCGTGGCCTTGCCCCCGAACAGCAGGCTTGGCTGCCGCGCCGGAAAGTCGCCGAAATATTCGATGTCGTGCCGGAACGGCCAGCGTGACTTGTCGGCGATATAAGGCGCCATGAACGCGATAGCGCGAGCGACCGAGCGGCCATCGGGAGTCGCCCAGCGGATCAACTCCCCCTCGCGCTCCGAAAGCAGCCACGCCGACATCGTCAGGACATCGAGGTTGAAGAGCGAATAGGCATAGGGTTTGGTCCGCGCGAGTTCGAGGGGCTGGCGGCCGTCGGGCTCGATCTGGGTCGGGATGACGATCGTCGTCAGCCGCATGCGTGCGTCGTCAAGCACGTCCTTCCGCCCGAGCAGCGAGGCAAAGGCTACCGCCTGGAGCAGCCAGCAAGTGCCATGATTATTGGTCTGGTCGCGCTCCTCGATTCCGAACGGCGACGTCGTCAGCCAGTCCAGATAATCGCCGAACCATTGCTCCACGCCCGCGCGGACCGCCGCATAGCCCGGTGCGTCCCGCCGCGCGAACAGGGTCGCGGCGCGCGCGACCTCGACGATCTGCAGCGTGTCGATGATCCCGATCGCGCGTCCGCCATTGACTCCTATGATCGCCTGCGCGTGGCTGAGGTCAGGGTTCATGCGCGTCGCCGGATCGACGAACCAGGCCGCGAGATGCCGCACCGCCGCATCGGCAAAGCGTGGATCGCCCGTCAGATCCCACGCCGCGGCCAACATCGGCACGGCGCGCCCGAAAGCGATCAGCGCATCGCGGTGACCGTCGAACTTGTCGGGGTTCGACCGCCCGTCGCGACGGACATAGGCGCCGCCGGGATTGGCCGGATCGGGCCACCAATAATCGCCCTCCGAATAATAATCGTGCACCCCGCCCGGACTGCGCGGCGCCGCGATCGCGGTGATCGTGCGGGGGGCGACGCCCAGGAGCATCTCTGCCTGCGGCAATATACGGCGACGCTCGACCGCGCGGACGTCGACCGCGTCTTCACCCGATCGCGCAAGCGAGACGGCAGGGCCGGCCAGCAGCGCGGCAATCAGCAGCGTCCGTCGCGCGACCGCGTTCATCCGAAGGCGCCCGATGCCGAAGCCGATGCCCGTCGCCCCCCTTTCGCCGCAATGACCCCGGTCGCCTCCACCGGCATCGGCGGGAGCAGACGCTTGGGGAAGCCCATCAGAGGCGAACCCGGAACCCGAAGAAATATTGCGGGCCGCTGCTCGATACCTCGGCGATGCTGTCATACCCGCCCTTGTACATGATGTCGTTGGTGCCCGTGACGTTGAGCGCCTGCAGCTTGATCTGCACATTTTTGGTGAGGTCGTATTGGGCCGACAGGTTGAGGTAGGTGCCGCCACGGATCTCGCGATTGGTGCCGCTATTCGGCTTGTAATAGCCCGAGCGGTAACGAAGGTTCGCGCGCAGCGAGAGGCCCCATTTCTCGAACCAGACCGATCCGCTCGCGGTCCATTTCGACAGCCCGATCAGGTTCGCCGGATCGACATAGTCGGCGATCGGCGAGGTATCGGCATATTCGAAATTGGCGAAGGCGCGGTTGACCGACCCCTGGATGCCAAGGCCGTCGAGCGGGTCGGGGAGCCAGGTAAAGGCGTGGCTGGCGGTCGCCTCGACGCCATACAGGTGCCGCGTCTCCCCGTCGTTCGACGGCGCAACCGGATTGATCGTGATCGTCTGCGTGGCCGGCGCGCCGCCGTCGCGGATCGTCGTGACGGTGATGTCGGTCGGGATGGGCTCCTCGGCGCGGATCACCGTGCCCTTCGCCCATTTATAATAGCCGGCGATCGAGACGAGCGTGTCCTTGGAGGCATAAAGCTCGAGGCTCGCATCGACGTTCCAGGCGCGCAGCGGCTTGAGGTTCGGGTTGCCCGTGGTCGCGTCGAAGATGATATTGTTGAGCCCGGTCCCGGCCGAGGGATTCAGGCTGATCCCCGCGCCAAAGCTTTCGATCCCCGACCGCGCGATGGCGCGATAGGCGGCAAGGCGCAGCTTCACCTGCTGCGACAGGTCGAACGCGATGTTGGCGCTGGGAAGGAAGTAATTATAGCTGCCCCTCGCGGTGTTGGTCGACAGGGGACCGTTGGGATCGACCGCGACGACATAGCTGTCGTCACCGCTGTTGATCGTCAGCAGATAGGACTGGCGGTAACCGATCGACGTGATGTCGGTCTTGACCCAGCGCAGACCGATATTGCCGCTGAACGGCACCGCGCCCGCATCAGACGCGAAATTGGCCATCGCATAGGCGGCATAGATGCGCTCGCGGACGTCGATGTCGCTGGGATCGCGACCATCGGCCGGATAGGGCAGTGCGTCGTCGCCGCCGGCAAAGGTACGAAACAGGCAATCATTGTCGAAAGTCGCCCATTTGGTGACGTTCGTCCCCATCCCGTGCATGTACGAGCTTGTCGTGAAGGGTACGCGGCAATTCCGGTTCGCCTGCGAAATAAGTGCGGCGACCTCGGCCGGGGTGCCCGGGATCGTGTTGAGGTCGGTATTGCGTGCATTGTCGTTCGTGCGGTGATGGTCCGAAAAACGTCCACCCACCTTGAAGCTGGTGAAGAAGCCGTCGAGTTCGCGTTCCGCATCAAGCTTTGCCGCCCAGATCCTGTCCTCGCGGTCGGTCACGAAACGGTTGCGCGCATAGACCGAGTTGTTCGCGGTAGTGAGGAACAAGTCGGGGTCGGTGATGTCGAAATTGTCGAATTCCACATCGGGAACCACATTATCGTCGACATAGGTCAGCGTGTAACCGACCCGCCGCGAAGACCGCATCCGCGTCGCCTTCTGCGTCTCGGTCCGATGGCTTTTCGAATAGGAGCCGTCGAAAGCGATGTTCCAGCGATCCGGCGACCAGATCAGGCTGAGTCCACCGCCCAGATATTCCTCGTTACGCTGGCGCGTTTCGAGCTGGTTTTCGAGGTTCGAGTTGCCGCGATAGCTCATCAGCGCGCCCGGCGAATAGCCGTTGCTGCCGTTGCCGACGACCAGCGGCTGGATGCCGCGCAGCCCTTCGGTGATCGCGAATACATTCCGATCCTCGAGGCTGCGACGCTTCGAATATTGGCCGTCGAGGGCGATCTCGAAGTCGGTCGAGGGGCGCCACTGGATCGCGCCGATGATCGCGTCGCGAACTTCCGACGTCTTCTGGGTACGAAAGCTGCGCGACGAGTTGGAGAAATAGGGATCGACGAGCGTCTCGTTCGCGTTACGCGGCGCGGTGACGAAGGCGCAATTCTGGCTATTCGTCGCCGGAGCGTTGGCCGAGGTGTTGCAGAGCTGGAACGACGAGTTGCCGTTATAATAATCCTCGGGCGCGCTCGTGTCCTGCCGCTGATAGCCGATCGAGATGCCGATATCGCCAATTCCGGTCGAAAATTGGTCGGTATAGGAAAAATTGGCCCGATAGCCGAGGCCGTCGTGCTGATAGACGTCATTGTCCTTCGGCTGGAAATCGCCGCGAACCTCGAACTGGATACGGCGCTTGCCATAGTCCAGCGGCTTGAGCGACTTGAGTTCGATCACGCCGCCGACGCCGCCCTCGATAAAGTCGGCGCGCTGCGTCTTGTAGACGAGGACACCGTTCACCAGTTCCGAGGGAAATTGCTGGAAAGCGACCGAACGATCCGGCCCCGCGGTCGAAACCTCACGCCCGTTAAAAGTCGAAAAGCTGAGCGTCGGGCCAAGCCCGCGCACCGACAATTCATTCGCATTGCCCTTGAAGCGATCGGCGGAGACACCGACGATACGCTCGAGCGTGTCGCCGACCGAATTGTCGGGGGTCGCGCCGATCTCGTCGCTGACGAGACCATCGACCACCACATCCGCATCGCGCTTGAAGGCGATCGAACTGCGCTGCGTGGCGCGGGTTCCGGTCACCAGAATTTCCCCCTCGCCCGCCTCGCTCGAAGCGCGCGCCAGCGGATCGACACTTGCCTCATCCGGCGTCGCCGCTGCCGCGGGCACTTCCTGTGCCCAGGCGGGCATCGCAGCGAACAGCGCGGCCGACGCGAGCAGCGCGGCGCGGATGGGCATGATCGGCTTCGACATATATTCCCTCTTCCTGTTTCGCCGATCGGATGCCAGCGATGACCATTATGCTACCGGTGTCATTTGCGAGCGCAAATTGATACCGGTGTCAATCAGATGTATGACAAGTTTGCGGCTCCAAGTCAATTGCGCCTGCAGGAACCGCCGCCGCTCCCAAGCCCGATCGGGCCTTTTCCTTATTTTTCAGTCGTTTGAATTTTTCATCTCGTTACGCGCGAGATCGTACAGCGCGGTGCCGGCGAGCAGAAAAGCACCCGCCCCGTAAAATTGTGTCTCGTCCGCCGCGACGCTGTCGGGACGATCGCCCACCTGCTGCACCCAACCGAGCATTCCATCGCCCTGCACCGCGCGCTGCAGCGCGTTCCAACCGCGAATCGCGGCGGGGCGATAGGTGGCACGGTTGAGCAATCCGGCATCGACGCCCCAGGCGAACGCATAGGTGAAAAAGCCCGTGCCGCTCGATTCGGGCGCGGTGCCGGGATCCTGATCGAGCAGCGATGCGGGCCAATAGCCGTCGGGCTTTTGCAGCATCACGATCCTCGCCGCCATCGTCCTGAACAGCGACTCATAATAGGGACGGTGGGGGTCGTCCGCATCGAGCGATTGCAGCACGCGGACCAGTCCCGCCATCACCCAGCCGTTGCCGCGACTCCAGAACAGCTTGTGCCCGCTGGCGTCGCGCTGCTCAAAGAAGCGGCTGTCGCGGAAATAGAGGCTTTCGGACGGATCGAACAGATAATCGGTCGTCGCCTTCCACTCGCTATGAACAAACGCGGCATAGCGCGGATCGCCGGTCGCCTTGCCGAGACGCAGCATCGTGGGCGGAGCCATGAACAGCGCGTCGCACCAGCACCAGCGATCGGTACAGGCCGGGACGCCCCCGCCCGGCGGGTTCGGCACGAATTCCAGACTGCCCGCCGGGCGATTGGTCAGCACATTGTCGAAATAGGCAATCGCGGGGACCAGCGCCGCCTTGCCGCCGCCATGCCGTGCCGCCCACTCCCAGGCCTGCGCGATCAGCTGGTCGTCGGCATGATAGGGCATCTTGCCGAGCCCCCATCCCTCGCCGCGCCCGAGCGCGATCAAAGGCTCGGCATAGCGCGGATCGCGGTCGGCAAGCTCGGTCAGCGCGACCCAGAAGGTCGCCTGCTGCCAGTCGCGCGGATTGCGGACGCTCGGCCGCGCGGCGGGCATCTTGTCCCAGGCGTCGCGATGCGCGAGTTGCCAGTCGGCGACGCGGCGCGTTCCGGCAAGGATTGCGGCCGGATCCGGCATCGCAGGCTCGGCCGCGGCGTGCGTCGCGACCGCGGGCGCCGCTGCGGCCGCGATGCTGCTCGACAGCGCGATCGCGCTCGCGACGAGAAGTCCGCGATATCCCATCATTCCCTCTCCTCTGGAGCGCCGTCGGTTCGCCGCGCACATCCCCCCTTTCCTTTTCGGCCGGCGCCTGTCAATAATGTTGTCAGACAACTTTGAAATGAGGCGAGAGAACAGCATGCCAAAGATCGTGTCGGCCCGGGTGATTATCACCTGCCCCGGGCGCAATTTCGTGACGCTCAAGATCGAATGCGACGACGGCACCACCGGCGTCGGCGACGCGACGCTGAACGGACGCGAGCTAGCAGTGGCGAGCTATCTCGCCGACCATGTCGTCCCCTGCCTCATCGGCCGCGATGCCCACCGGATCGAGGATATCTGGCAATATCTCTACAAGGGCGCCTATTGGCGGCGCGGCCCGGTGACGATGGCGTCGATCGGTGCAGTCGACATGGCGCTGTGGGACATCAAGGGCAAGATCGCGGGCCTGCCGGTCTATCAGCTGCTCGGCGGCGCGTCGCGCGAGGGCTGCATGGTCTATGGCCACGCCAATGGCGAAACCATCGCCGACACGATCGAGGCTGCGCTCGATTACCAGCGCCAGGGGTATAAGGCGATCCGTCTGCAATGCGGCGTCCCCGGCATGGCGTCGACCTATGGCGTCAGCGGCGACAAATATTTCTACGAGCCCGCCGACGCCGCCCTCCCGACCGAGAATATCTGGTCGACCGCCAAATATCTGCGCGTCGTCCCCGAGCTTTTCGCCGCGGCACGCGAGGCGCTGGGGTGGGACGTCCATCTGCTCCACGACGTCCACCACCGGCTGACGCCGATGGAGGCGGCGCGGCTGGGCAAGGACCTGGAGCCCTACAGGCCCTTCTGGATCGAGGATGCGACCCCGGCCGAGGATCAGGAGGCCTTTCGCCTGATCCGCCAGCACACGACGACACCCTTGGCCGTAGGCGAGATTTTCACCAGCATCTGGGACTGCAAAGCCCTGATCGAGAACCGGCTGATCGACTATATCCGCGCGACCGTGCTCCACGCCGGCGGCATCACCCATATGCGCCAGATCGCCGCCCTCGCCGACCTCCACCAGATCCGCACCGGCTGCCACGGCGCGACCGACCTGTCGCCGGTGACGATGGCGGCGGCGCTGCACCTCGGCCTCGCTATCCCCAATTTCGGCATCCAGGAATATATGCGCCACACCCCCGAAACCGATGCAGTCTTCCCGCATGGCTATCGTTTTGCCGACGGGATGCTGCACCCCGGCGACGAGCCCGGCCTGGGCGTCGACATCGACGAGGCGCTCGCCGAAACCCATCCCTATACCCGCGCCTATCTGCCCGTGAACCGGCTGGAGGACGGGACGATGTGGAGCTGGTAATGCGCGCCGCGCTCGCCGTCGCCGCCCTGCTGGTCCCGCTGCCGGCATCGGCGCAGGACCATGCCCCGCTGCGCGCCGCGACCGCCGCCGAAAAGGCCGCGCGGGCGGCCGTGTCGATCGCCGACTACCGCTATGGCGACCTGCTGTGGGAGAACGACCGGACGGCGCACCGCATCTATGGCCGCCCCCTCGAAGCCGCCGAACCGCCCTCCTCCTCGGGGATCGACGCATGGGGCAAGCGCGTGCGCTGGCCGTTCATGGACCGCCAGCTGCGCACCGGCGACCAGCATGCGGACCATGGCGACGGGATCGATTTCTACAATGTCGGGACCGGGCGCGGTGTCGGCGGGCTCGGCATCTGGTACGACAACAAGCTGTGGGTCTCGCGCAACTATGTCCGCCCGCGCATCCTGAACCCCGGCCCCGTGGTCGCCGACTTCACGGTCGATTACGACCCGTGGCCGGTCGACACCGCGCGGACGGTGCGCGAGACGCGGCGCTTCACCCTGCCCGCCGGCACCAACTTCACGCGGCTGGAATCGACGCTCTCGGCAAACGGCGACGGCGATCTGATCGTCGGCATCGGCCTGTCGAAGCGGCCGATCGCCGGCGGCCCGCCCGGCGCGCTCCGCAAGGAAGCGGCAGGCGCCCGCATGAGCTGGTGGGGTCCGGCCGACGGTGCGAAGGGCCGCATGGCGGCGGCCGTGATCGTCGACCCGGCCGCGTTTGCCGGCTTTACGGAGGACGCCGACAATTATCTGATTCTTGTCCGCGCGGTCCCGGGACGGCCCTTCGTCTACTACGCCGGGGCGGCGTGGGACGGCGGCGACGACTTCAAGGACGCCGTCGCCTGGGACGCCTATGTCGCCGCGCAACAACCCGATTTTCAGCCCCTAGCCAGTGCGGCATCGCGGTGATACGCCTCCCCCATGGCGATAACCAAGGCGGCTTCGCTGGCCGATGACCTGGTCCAGCGGTTCGAGGAGCAGATCGAGCGCGGCGACATGCCCCCCGGCGCGCGCTTTCCGACCGAAAAGGCGATTACCGAGGCGTTCGGCGTCAGCCGCACCGTCGTGCGCGAGGCCTATTCGCGGCTTGCGGCGCGCGGCCTGCTCGAATCGCGACGCGGATCGGGCGCCTATGTTCCCGAGGGCGCGCAGTATCGCGCCTTCCAGATCGCGGTGGACGAGGTCGGCGAGATCGAGGATGTGCTGCGGCTCCTCGAAATGCGAATGGGGTTCGAATCCGAGATGGCGGGCCTCGCGGCCGAGCGGCGGACCGAGGCCGATCTTGCGCATCTAAAGCAGGCGCTCGATGCGATGGAGGAAAGCAGCGACGTCGATGCCTCTGTCGCCGCCGACACGGCGTTCCACGCCGCGATCGCCGCCGCGACCGGCAATGACTATTTCCTGCGCTTCACGCAGTTTCTGGGCGTACGGCTGGTACCGTCGCGGCGCCTGTATCTACAGGGCGACGACGCCGAACATCACCGCCACCATGCGCGAACGATCAACCGCGACCATCGCGCAATCGCCGACGCCATCGCCGCGGGCGACGCTCCCGCGGCCCGCCGCGCCGCGCGGCGCCACATGGAACGCTCGCTCGCCCGCTACCGCGCGCTCCAGACGTCGCTGTCCGGCCCTGACCTGCCGCCGTCCCCCCGAAAAGGAATCCGCCGATGACCACCCGCCACCTCGTCGATCCCGAGATAGTACCGCTGCTCGACCTGTTCCCGCGGATCGACCTCGGCGCCGCGCCGATCGCCGATATCCGCGCCAGCGCCGCCCGATCCTATGCCATCCTGCCGCCGCCCGTGATCGCGCCCGAACGGCTGTCGGTGCCGTCGATCCACGGCGGGCCGGACATTCCGGTCTTCCTCTATCGCCCGTCCGCCGCGCGACCGGGCAGCGGCGCCATCCTGCACATCCACGGCGGCGGCATGGTCATGGGGTCGGTCGAACAGGCGCAGGCCGCACCCGCCATCCTCGCGGCAACCGCCGGCGTACCGGTCGTGTCGGTCGAATATCGCCTCGCACCCGAGCATCCCTTTCCCGCCCCGCAGGAGGATTGTCACTCGGCGCTGGCGTGGCTCGCCAGTCAGGCAGAGACGCTGAATTTCGATGCGGCACGAATCGTCGTCGCCGGTGAAAGCGCGGGCGGTGGGCTCGCCGCCGCGCTCGCGATCATGGCGCGCGATCTCGGCGGTCCGGCGATCGCCGGGCAGCTTCTGACCTATCCGATGCTCGACCACCGCACGGGAAGCGACGATTGCCCGTATAACAACCCGACCACGGGCGAATTCATCTGGACGCGCGCCAGCAACCGCTTTGGCTGGAAATCCCTGCAGGGCGATTATGCCGCCGACGACGTGCGGCGCGGCTGGTTCTCGCCGAGCCTCGCCGAGGATCTCTCGGGCCTGCCGCCCGCCTATATCGCGACCGGCAGCCTCGATCTCTTCTTCGACGAGAATCTCGATTACGCGCGCCGCCTCGTCGCGGCGGGCGTCCCCGTGGACCTGCACAGCTATGCTGGCGCGATCCACGCGTTCAACGCGATCCCCGACGCGGCCTTGTCGCAGCGCTTCAATTCCGCGCTGCTCGCAGCCGCGACGGCGATGACCGGCCCCGCATAGGACGGTAACAGCCGCAGCGCGGCGCGGGTGCGGGAATTACGGCTGCGGTGTGGGGGCCGGCGCGCCGGGTGCTCCGCCCGGAGCGCCCTGCTGCATCATTTGCTGCTGTTGCATCATCTGCTGCATCGCGCGCACTTCGGCCTCGGTCTTGAAATCGATCAGTTCGACCGTGAAGTGCAGCGTGCTGTTCGCGGGGATCGGTCCGACCGCGCGCGCGCCATAGCCGAGCGCCGGCGGGATCGTGATCTTGTACTTCCCGCCCTTTTGCATGCGGGTCAGGCCGTCGGCGAAGCCGGGAACGACCTGCGACACCTGCATCGGCGCCTGCTCGTTGGCGTCGAAGACGGTGCCGTCGTCGAGCTTGCCTTCATATTTGACGAGTACCACGTCGGCGGCGGTCGGCTTGGGGCCGGTTCCGGCCTTGATCGTTTCGAACCCGATATTCGGCGTGCCGGTAAAGGCAAAGGCCGCGCCCGCGGCAAGCAACGCGATCAGGCCGATCCACATCAACCAAAGGCCGCCCTTGCTGACCGGACGCAGCGGAACCGTCGTGACGCTCATATTCTTGTCCTTCCCCTGCCCCGGCCGGGGCGAAATACCGGCTCGCCTATAGGCGGACCGGTGCACGAGGGTCCAGAGGCAAATGTACCGGTGGGCATATGCAGTTTGCCGGATTAGGGGTGGGAAGCTGCCATAATATCCTCTCCCTCAAGGGGAGAGAGGAAATAGCTTACCGCAACTATCGGTCGAACACGGCCCTACGCCGGCTTCCAGCTCTTCCGCTCTTCGGCCTGCTTCAGCACCTCGAACGCCGCTTGCCCCGCCGCGAAACGCTTGGCGGCGTCGGCGTCGCCCGGCTTTACATCGGGGTGGCATTCCTTGGCGAGATTGCGCCAGGCCTTCTTGGTCGTTTCGAAATCGGCATCGGGTTCGAGGTCGAGGATTTCGAGCGCGCGCATCTCGTCGGCGCTGCGGCTGCCGTCGCCCGATCCGCCCCAGGCATAGTGCTGCGCGCGGGCATAGCTGTTCGCGCCGCGCGCTTCCTCGGCCGCGCGTGCCGCCGCGTCCTCGGCGCTCAATCCCTCGAAATAGTCCCACCCACGATTATATTCGGCGGCGTGGGTTTCGCAGAAATACCAGCGTTCGGGACTGTTCGGCGACTTGGGCGCGGGGCAATTGCCGGGCTCGGTACAGCCATGGCGGTCGCACAGACGCACCTTCTGGGCCTCGCGCGACGAACCATAGGGGCGCCAGCGGGGAAAACCCCAGTCGTCGGATCTCTTGGCGCGGCTCATCGGCACCATGTAGCGACGGAGTGGCGGATTGGCTAGGCGGGCTGACCCGAAAAGCTAGTCCTTCGGCGAAAAACCGAACGCCTTGTGCGCGAGCTTCACGACCGCCGGGTCGAGGTCGGGCGGTGTCAACGGAACCGCGGCCTCGAGCGTCTCGACGATATGGGTCAGCGCGGCGATGCGTGCGGCCTTCTTGTTATTGCCGTCGATCACCTTCCACGGCGCCCAGCGCGTGTCGGTCTGCTGGAACATCTCCTCCATCGCGGCGAGATACTCCTTGCGCTTCGACCGGTTGCGATAATCCTCGGCGCCGGTCTTCCAGCGCTTCCACGGATCGTTGAGTCGATCGGCGAACCGCTCGTCCTGTTCCTTTTGCGTGATGTGGACAAACAGTTTGACCAGATTCGTGCGGCTGCCGGTCAGCTGCGCCTCGAACTCGTTGATCTCGTCATAGCCCTTGCGCCATTCTGCCTCGGTCGCATAGCCCTCGACCCGCTCGACGAGGACGCGGCCGTACCAGCTGCGGTCGAAAATCGAGATTTCGCGGTTTCCCGGCAGTCGTTTCCAGAAACGCCAGAGGAAATGGCGCGCCTTTTCCTCGTCGGTCGGCGCCGCGATCGGCCACACCTCGAAATAGCGCGGGTCGAGCGACGCGGTCAGGCGCTGGATGATCCCGCCCTTCCCCGCTGCATCCCAACCCTCGAACATGATGACGCTGCGCTGGGCGTGAATGATGTGCGCGGCCTGCAAAATTTCGAGTCTGCCCTCGAGCGCCGCGAGGTCCTTGGCATAATCGCCGCCATATTTGGCGCCGGTTTCATAGTCGGAGAGCTGGATGGTCATCGCGCCATCCTAGCCGCGCGGAGACGCGCGACCAAGCGCGCGATGTGTCCGTTTACGGTACAACCGGATCAAAGGATGCCGGCGATCAGGTCCGCAACGCGCGCCGGCGCTTCCATCGGGATGAAATGGCTGTGTTCGGCCCACAGCTCGTCACGCACCGCGTGGAGTGCGGCGCCGAGACCGGGCCAGGTCGGGCTCTGCGAAAAGTCCATCATGTCGCCGCGCTCCCCCTGCGGCGCGCGGATCAGCGACACGGGCGCCGACATATCGCCGAGCCATATGTGCGGGTCGGTACGGAGGGCATTCTGGTACATCGACGCCTCCAGCCGCGGCGGGCAGGCGAGTTCATATCCCTCGCCGGTTGCCGAACGAAGCAAGCCGTAAGCGCAATAATCGGCCAGCACCTCGGGCTGCCAGCCACTGTACGGTGCGCGATCGGCAAAGCGCGCGAGCATCTCTTCGGCATTCGTCCACTGGTTGCGGCGACGCGCTACCGGATGCTCGGCAGGATCGGGAACGGGCAGCGCGGCCTGCCCGCGATAGAGAGCGGGCTCCATGATCACCGGGTCGATCAGCACCAGATGCCGAAACGCATCGCGTCGCTCGGCCGCGAGCCGCGTCAGCACATAGCCGCCCATGCTATGGCCGCAGCCGGTCAGCGGCTGCTCCGCGAAGCGATCGATCAGCGGCAGCAGCGCCGCTGCATTGCCCGCCCAGTCGGCGAGCGAGGCCGGCCGGAAACTGCGCCCGTGTCCGCGGTGATCGGGCGCGATCACATGCGTTCCCACGGACAGCGCCGCGACAACCTGATCCCACAGGCGTGCGTGAAAGCCCGTCGCGTGGAGCAGCAGCACCGAAGCCCCCGGCCCCGGCGTGCCCCATTCGAACCAGCAAATGTCGCCGTCCGGCGTGGCGAGCCGGTGTTCGCGCGGCTCGCTCATCACTCTCAGCCCTTCGGGCCGTCCACGAGGCGAATGTGAAGTTCCTTGAGCTGTTTGTCGCTGACCGGCGCCGGCGCGCCCATCATCAGGTCTTCGGCCTTCTGGTTCATCGGGAAGACGACCACCTCGCGGATGTTCGGTTCGTCGGCGAGCAGCATAACGATGCGGTCGACGCCCGGCGCCGACCCGCCGTGCGGCGGTGCGCCGAACTTGAAGGCATTGATCATGCCTGCAAAATTGGCGTCGACATCGGCCTGGCTGTAACCGGCAATCTCGAACGCCTTGTACATGATGTCGGGGCGATGGTTCCGGATCGCGCCCGACGACAGTTCGACGCCGTTGCAAACGATGTCATATTGCCACGCGAGAATGTCGAGCGGGTCTTTCGTCTCGAGCGCCTCGAGCTCGCCCTGCGGCATCGAGAAGGGGTTGTGGCTGAAATCGATCTTGCCCGTCTCTTCGTCGGCCTCGAACATCGGGAAGTCGACGATCCAGCACAATTCGAACTTGTTCGGATCGATGAGACCCAGCTGCTCGGCGACGCGGGTGCGCGCAAAGCCCGCGAGCTTCGCGGCGGTTGCCTCCTTGCCCGCGGCGAAAAACAGCCCGTCGTCGGGACCGATGCCGAGTTCGGCGGCAAGCGCGTCCATCTTTTCCGGGCCGTGGTTCTTGGCGATCGGGCCGCCCCATTCGCCGCCCTTGCGCGTCGCATAGCCGAGGCCGGCAAAGCCCTCGCCCTGCGCCCAGCTGTTCATGTCGTCGAAGAATTTGCGGCTCTTCTCTGCTGTCCCCGGCGCGGGGATCGCGCGCACGACATCGCCCGCCGCGACGATATCGGCGAAGCGGCCGAAGCCCGATCCGGTGAAGTGCGACGAGACGTCGGTAATGATCAACGGATTGCGGAGGTCGGGCTTGTCATTGCCGTACTTCAGCATCGACTCGCGGTACGGGATGCGCGGGAACGATCCCGCCGGGGTCACCGACTTGCCGTTCGCGAATTCCTCGAACACGCCGGCGAGCACCGGTTCGATCGCGTTGAATACATCGTCCTGCGTCACGAAGCTCATCTCGAAGTCGAGCTGGTAGAATTCGCCCGGCGAGCGGTCGGCGCGGGCATCCTCGTCGCGGAAGCAGGGCGCGATCTGGAAATAGCGGTCGAAGCCCGCAACCATCAGGAGCTGCTTGAACATCTGCGGCGCCTGCGGCAGCGCATAGAATTTGCCGGGATGAACGCGGCTCGGCACCAGATAGTCGCGCGCGCCCTCGGGCGACGAGGCGGTCAGGATCGGGGTCTGATATTCGGTGAAGCCCTGATCGACCATGCGGCGGCGAAGCGATGCGATCACGTTCGAGCGCAGCAGGATATTCTGGTGCAGGCGATCGCGGCGAAGGTCGAGGAAGCGGTATTTCAGACGGATGTCCTCGGGATATTCCTGTTCCCCGGCAACGGGCATCGGCAATTCGGCGGCGACCGACTGGACCGAAACGTCGCGCGCGCGCACTTCGATCGCGCCGGTCGGCAGGTTCGCGTTTACCGTCTCGGCCGAGCGCGCGACAACGTCGCCGGTGATCGTCACCACGCTTTCGGCGCGCAGGCCGTCCAGCGTCGCGAAGGCGTTGTCGCTGCTGTCGGCGACGATCTGGGTCAGGCCATAATGATCGCGAAGGTCGACGAAGAGCAGGCCGCCATGGTCGCGCTTGCGATGTACCCAGCCGGAAACGCGGACAGTCTTGCCGACATCCTCGGCGCGAAGCTGACCGCAGTTATGGGTACGATAGGCGTGCATGATCTCGTCTTTCAATTGTCCGGAGAGGCGCGCTTCCGAAACGCGCCGATATGGCCGCGCCTAAGGCAATGCGGCGCGCCATTTGTCAAGGGTAGACGGCGGATTCGGCGGTCCAGCATGGGCAATTCATCGCCGGTAAATTTTCCTGCCCGTCGGCGACAAGTCGCTGTATAGGCCCAATATGCAAATCCATCCGCTTATCGAAACCAGCGCAGCGCTCGTCGAATTTGTCGATCTGATCAAGACCAGCGATTTCATCGCCGTCGACACCGAGTTCATGCGCGAGAATACCTTCTGGCCCGAACTCTGCCTGATCCAGATTGCCGACAGCGAACATGCCGCGGCGATCGATCCGATGGCGCCCGGAATGGACATGAAACCCCTGCTCGACCTACTCGTCGAGAATGAGGAGGTGCTGAAGGTTTTCCATGCCGGCGGGCAGGATGTCGAAATCATCTTCAACCTGACCGGCAAGACGCCGCACCCGATCTTCGACACCCAGATCGGCCAGATGGCACTCGGGCAAGCCGAACAGGTGGGTTATTCGAACCTGGTCGAAGCGTGGATCGGCCTGCAACTCGACAAGGGGGCGCGCTTCACCGACTGGAGCCGCCGGCCGCTCGACAAGCGGCAGATCGACTATGCGATCGGCGACGTGACGCATCTCGCCAGGATTTTCCCGATGATGCTGAAGAAGCTGGTCAAGACCGGTCGCGGCCACTGGCTCGACGAGGAGATGGAGAAGCTCGCCGATCCGTCGAATTACAACCTCGACCCCGAAAAGGCGTGGCAGCGGATCAAGATACCGTCGCGCAAGCCCGATGTGCTCGGGCGACTGAAGGCCCTCGCCGCATGGCGCGAGCGCGAGGCCCGCAACAAGAATCTGCCGCGCGGCCGCATCGTCAAGGACGAGACGCTCGCCGACCTCGCCGCGCATCCCCCGAAGCAGCAGGAAGGCCTCGGCGGCGTCCGCGGATTGTCGGCGACGTGGAAGTCGAACGACATCGGCGGCCGGTTGATGGATGCGCTGGCAAATGCCAAGCCCGTGGCGAAGGACGACATGCCCGACCGGGCGCCGCGCGGGCCGGGCCTCGGCAAGGAAGGCGTGCTCGTCGCCGACTTGCTGAAGCTGCTCCTCAAGATCCGCGCGCGCGAACTCAATGTCGCGGCGCGGCTGATCGCGCGGAGCGACGACCTCGAGGCGCTCGCGGCGGGCGGGCGCAGCGACGATATCCCGCTGATGCGCGGTTGGCGCTACGAGGTGTTCGGCCATGCAGCGCTCGACCTGGTCGAGGGGCGGATGGGGTTCGCCGTGAAGAATGGCAAGCTGGTGATGAGCGAGATCGACGCCGCGGCGGCCAGCGATGTCTCGATAGAAGCCTAGAGCAAAACCAGCTCGGGCTTCGCATCGAGCGCATGTGCCAAAATACGCAGGCGGCGCTCGACGGACTCTCCGGCAAGATGATGCCAGCCGGCGTCGAGACAAAGCCGGAGCTTGCCGTCGACGAGCGCGACCCCGCTCGCCTCGAGCGGGGCCTCGACCCCGCCGGTCAGGCGCTGCGCGAGGCGGATCGCCAGTCCCCATTGCCGCGCGCGCGCCAGCCGCTCCTCGTTCACGAGGGTGCCCATCGCCGGAAAATCCGCATCGGCGCCGCCGAAGCCCGCGTAAAGCGCGCGCGCCAGCAGGATGCGCCCCGGAATATCGATGCTTCGCCAATTGCCGTGGAGCCCGATCTCGGTGCCGCGTTCGGCGCGGAAATCGGGGTTGGCCGACCAGGCGACGTCGCTGAGCAGGGCGGCGGCAAGGCGCACGCGGCTGTCGGCCTCCTCCTCGCCGGCAAAGAGCGGCGCGATCCAGTTGGCGATCGCGCGGCCGTGGGGCGCGAAGCGCGCGAGGCGCCGTCCCTCGAACTCGGCGGCGACGATCAGCGGATCTTGCGCCCGCGTCGCGACGTCGAGCGACTGATAGAGCAGCCCCTCGCGAAGTCCCGACGAAGAGACCGTCATCTCGGGCACGTCGAGGATGTTGACGAGCGCCGCGAGCAGCGCCGCCGCGTCGGGCAAGGTCGCGGCGCGGTTCGACGCCATGCCCGGGATCGCGCGCAACTCCTCGAAAGTCAGCCGCTTG
>JAEWIL010000109.1 GCA_023387085.1 Pseudomonadota bacterium
CCGCGGGGGCCCCGCCCGCGCGCCCGCCGCGCGACAATCCTCTTCTCGACGCATGTCATGGCGCACGCCGAACGGCTGTGCGACCGGCTCGCGATCATCGCCCGGTCGCAGCGCCGTTTCGAGGGCACCGTAGACGAGGCGCGCGCTATGCTGCCGATGCAGGTTCGCTATACGCCCCGCGACGCAAGCGAAGCCGTTGCCGGGCTGCTTCCCACGGGCGCAACGCGCAGCGGCGAGGCCTGGCATTTCGCGATCGAGGAAAATGACGTCGAACCCTTGCTCGCGCGAATTACGGCCAGCGGCCATGGCGTCGCCGGCCTGTCGATCGCGCGCCCGGCGCTCCACGACGCCTTCGTCCATATCGTGCGTCAGGTCGATGCGGGCTTCCACGCCGCGCCCGAGCCCGATGGACTCGAGGAGGCCGCGGCATGAACGCCTTCGTCAAGAATATGCTCGTCGTCGCGCGCCGCGATTTCCTGGCGATCGTCGCGACCCCGACCTTCCTGCTCTTTCTGCTTGCGCCGCTGTTCATGGTCGGCATGGGCCTCGCCGGCGGCTCCGGCGCTGCGCAGCTGGCCGATAGTGCCCGCGGGGCGGGCCGGATCGTCGCAGTCGCCGATGCCGCCGACGTCGAAGCGCTGCGCGCGGCGGATGCGCGGCTGCGCGCCGCAATGCCGCGCGAACCGGCCAAACTCACCCTACGTATCGCCGGTCCCGATGCCGCCGACCCTGTGGCCATCGCAAAGGAAAAGGGCAGCGACACTTATGCGGTGATGAGCGGGCCGCTTGCCGCCCCACGGATCGTCGAGCGCGAGCGGAACAGCGAATCGGGCCGCTATCTCGCGCTGCTCGCGGGCGATGTGGTGCGTGCACGCGCCGCTGGCCCATTGCCTGCCGTTGCGCCGCACTTCGAGAGCCTGTCGAGCGGTGGCACCAGCATCGCGCTCCAGCAATCGCTGGGGTTCGGCGCGGTATTCCTGATCTTTCTCCTGACGCTGCTCCTCGCCGGCCAGACGGTGAGCTCGCTTGCCGAGGAAAAGGGCAACAAGGTCATAGAGATTCTCGCCGCCGCCGTACCGCTCGAAAGCGTTTTTCTCGGAAAATTGCTCGGCTTTCTGGGGGTTGCGGTGCTGTTCATCGCTTTCTGGATCGCCATGGCCTTTGCCGGCGGCCTGGTTGCGATGACGCAGATGGACCCCGGCACCCTCGACGCGGCCGGACGCGCGGGCAAGGCGGCTGCGGCGTTCGCTGCGATGCCCGCGACCGGCTGGGGATTTTTCCTCGGCATCGGTTTTGTCTATTTCATCCTTTCCTTCCTCCTCCTTGGTGCCGTCTTCCTCGGCGTCGGCGCGCAGGCGGGAACGGTGCGCGAGATCCAGATGCTCAGCCTGCCGATAACGATCTTCCAGGTCGGTATGTTCAGCCTGTCGGCAGCCGCCGCGAGCGCGCCCGGTTCGGGGCTCGCCCGGTTCGCGGAAATCTTCCCCTTTTCCTCCCCCTTCGCGATGGCGGCGCGTGCCGCAACCGATGATGCGAAGTCGATTCACCTGCTCGCGCTCGGCTGGCAGGCGTTGTGGGTCGCGCTGGTCGTCTATCTGTCGGTGCGGCTGTTCCGCGCGGGGGTGCTGAACAGCGGTGCCGGCTGGAAATTCTGGCGACGGAAAAAGGTCTGAACCGTCGGGTTTGGCAAAAGCCAATCCTCGTCACCCCGGACTTGATCCGGGATCCCACTTGAGATCGAGGGCCACCCATTCGCGAAAATAAGCGGGATCCCGGGTCAAGCCCGGGATGACGAAGGAGCAGCCAGCGAACCGCCCCTCCCCACTCCAAAGCTCTATCGCCCTCCATTGACAAAGCTGTAAATAGTGGCATTCTGCAACTGAATCGGCCGCGCAAGACGGCCGCGCAGAGGAGCAGCCGATGGCCACCCAGATCCGCTTAGATCCCGAAGCCCCCCATCCCCTCGACGTCAGCCGTGCCGAAATGTGGCGCGAGGACCGGTGGCAGGAACCGATGCGCCAGCTGCGCGCCGAATCGCCGATCTATTATTGCGAGGATTCGAAGTTCGGCCCCTATTGGTCGGTGACGACCTACAAGCCGATCCAGCATATCGAGGCTCTGCCCAAGATTTTCTCCTCCTCGTGGGAATATGGCGGGATCACCGTCGCCGGCGACGGGGTCGAGCATCTGAAGGAGGGCGAAATCGCGATGCCGATGTTCATCGCGATGGACCCGCCGCAGCACACCGCGCAGCGCCGCACCGTCGCCCCCGCCTTCGGCCCGTCGGAGATCGAGCGCATGCGCGCCGACACACAGGCGCGCACCGCGGCGCTGATCGACACGCTGCCGGTCGGCAAGCCTTTCGACTGGGTCGAAAAGCTCTCCATCGAGCTCACCACCGACATGCTCGCGATCCTCTTCGACTTTCCGTGGGAGAATCGCCACAATCTGACCCGCTGGTCCGACGCGCTGGGCGACATCGAAAGCTTCAATACGCTCGAGGAACGCCAGGCTCGCCTTGCTACCGCGTTCGAGATGGGCGCCGCGTTCAAGGAACTGTGGGACCACAAGGCGCAGAATCCGGGCAAGCACGACCTGATCTCGATCATGCTCCAGTCCGACGCGATGAGCCATATGAGCCATGAGGAATTCATGGGGAATCTCATCCTCCTCATCGTCGGCGGCAACGACACGACGCGCAATTCGATGTCGGCCTATGCCTATGGCCTCCACTGCTTCCCCGAGGAGCGCGCAAAGCTCGAGGCGAACCACGATCCCGATCTGGCGGTCAACGCGATGCACGAGATCATCCGCTGGCAGACCCCGCTCGCGCACATGCGGCGGACCGCGACCGAAGATACGGAATTATTCGGGCACAAGATCAAGAAGCGCGATAAGCTGGCCCTGTGGTATGCTTCGGCGAACCGCGACGAGGATATTTTCCCCGACGGCGACCGGATCATCGTCGACCGCGAGAATGCACGGCGTCACCTCGCCTTCGGCTACGGTATCCACCGCTGCGTCGGCGCGCGCGTCGCCGAACTGCAATTGACGACGCTCATTTCCGAAATGCAGAAGCGCCGTCTGCGCGTAAACGTCCTTGCCGAGCCCGAGCGCGTCAACGCCAGCTTCGTCCACGGCTATCGCCACATGCAGGTCGAGCTGGAGCGCTATTGACCGGGGGTGTAACCGGCTGCATCTTCGGCGCGTATAAGGGGGCATGAGGAAGCCCGACATGATCGAACGCCGCTACATCGTCACCGGTCTCGCGCTCGGCGGGGCGCTGATCGCCGCGCCGATGCTGTTCGCCAGGCCCGGAAGGCGTCCGCTCGCCGAGCCCGGTTGGCGGCTGTCCGACGCCGAATGGCAAAAGCGGCTGACGCCGATGCAATATAAGGTGCTCCGCGAGGCGGCGACCGAACGGCCGTTCACCAGTCCGCTCAACAATGAGCATCGCGCCGGGCTTTTCGCCTGCGCCGGCTGTGCGCTGCCGCTCTATTCGAGCAAGACCAAGTTCGACAGCGGTACCGGCTGGCCGAGTTTCTGGGCACCGCTGAAGGGCGCCATCGCGACCGCGACCGACTATGAGATCGGCGTGGCACGCACCGAGGTGCATTGCCGACGCTGCGGCGGGCATCTCGGCCATGTCTTCAACGACGGACCGAAGCCGACCGGCAAACGCTACTGCATGAACGGCGCGGCGCTGCGCTTCACGCCCGCCTGAGATAATTCTACGGCGCGGGCTTGACCCGCCATAGCGCGAGCGCGGTCCCGCCCTCGATCGGGACACGCTCGAGCCAGTGGGGCGCCTTGCCCGCATAAAGCTTCGCCGCGAGATCGGCCTTGCTTGCCCCGCGATAGGCCGAAAAATCGTTCGCGGTCGGGCAATAGACGATGAACGACGCCTGCTGCTTGCGGACGAGCGCCTCCGCATGCGCCGGATCGCCCGTGAAGATGCGGAGCGTGTCCGCCATCGCCTCGCGGTTGCGGTGATGCGGCGTCGCGACCATCGCATGATGCGTCCAGAAGATCAGCGGCGCGCCGAGATCGATCGGCGTCAGCATCGTCGCCCGCGGCAAGCGGTCCAGCGCGGCGATCGTCGCGGGATCAAGGCACGTCTCGTCCGCTCCGCTCTTTTCCTCTTCCTTCTGCTCGGCCCGCACCTGCGGAAAGACGAAGCCGGCCGCCGCGACGACCGCGATCCCGGCAAGAATGGGGAGCGTCAAAGCCGCCGACGCCGATGCCAACACGCGCGGGATCGGCGACGTCATGGCGCGCGCGCGGGACCAGATATACAGGCCGAGCCAAGCGCAGCCCGGCAGCGCGAAGAGATGCGCGGTGCCGGTGCTTCGCAGCACGAGCAGTGACACTCCGGCCGCTCCGATCAGCGCGGCGATCACGGTCGCCCAGTTCCGGCGATCCGCGTCGGCATCGCTCGCGCGCCAGGCCAACAGCGAACCCGCGAGGCCGACGATCAAAGGCACGAGAACGAAAATGGCGGTGGTCGCCGACGACGCCCAGAGCGGTCGCCCTTCGAGGACATGACTATACCAATATTTGACGACGATCGGATCGAGCGTCGCGAACGGCCCCGCCGCGCAAAGCGGTTCGACCCCGACCAGCGCCGCGGCCGCCAGCCCGCCCGCGGCGCCGAGCGCTGCGAAGCGAACCCACCGGGTTGCCGGATCGATCCGTGCGACGACGAAGACAGCCCCCGCCGCGACAGCGAAGGCCGCAATGTAGGGTGCCGAAAGCGAATCGCACCAATGCGCCGACAGACCCGCCGGGCCGCGGGTCAGAAACTGGAAAAGACCCGCGCCTGCCGCGAGCCCGCCCATATAGCCGGCGAGCCGCGCGCGATCGCCGGCGCGCGCGTAAAGCGCCCAGCGCAGCGCGGCGAGCCCGGCGAACAGCGCGACGATCGGCAGACCCTCGATCGAAATCGCAAGCAGCGCCGCCGCGCAGAGACCCGCGATCAGTCCGGCGCGGCCGGTCGCGGGGCGCAGCGCCTGCCCCATGACCAGCATCGCGAGGAAAATTTGCCAGCCGTGATGATCGACGCGAAGCGGCCGGAGCTGGATGACGATGAAGGCCGCCGAGATCAGATAAAGCGGCACGACCCAGGCAATCCGCCGGTCGGAAAGCGGACGATAGCCAAGCGTACAGGCGACGCTGAGCATCGCGCCGAGAATCAAGGGCCACAGCGTCATGACCAATTGCTCGGCCAGCGCCTGCCCGACCAGTGGCTTCAGCAGCCAGATGCCGAGCGCCAGCGGCGCATCGACGATCCGCGACCAGTGCATCAGCACGCCGCCGCCCGCCGGATTGACGCGATATTGGGTGAGATCCCACCAGCCCTGCCCGGCGAGGAGATCACGCACCTGCGCCATCCGCATCGCATCGTCGGTGTCGCTGAGTTCGAGTGTCGCGATCGCGTGCCACCGCGCGACGATCATGGCCAGGCTCAATACAGCCCAGACGATCAGCGCGACCCGGACCGGCGTGAGCCACCGGATCAATCCGGCGGCGATTGGTGCGGCCGTCGCGCCGCCCGGCGCGGGCACCGCAGCGTCGGTCATGCCGCTGTGGTCCGGAACACGATATGGCGGCGAAGCATATAGGTCGCCTGAAAGCTCACAATGATCGCCGCAAGCTTGGCAAGGCGCGGATCGAGCCCCAAAGCGGTGCCGCCGCCCACGATTGCGGTCGTGATCGCGAGCCCGATCAGCGCCGATCCCACGAACAGCAGTTTCTGGCGATGGCGCTCACCCGTCCCGCGCGCGGCAGCGCCATCGGCGAAGACGAGCCGGCTCGATACCAGCCAATGCACCAAAATGCCGGCGCAATAGCCGATCGCCGAGGCCGTCATCGGCGGCAGGCCGGCGTCGAGCAGCAGCAGGAACAGTCCCGCGTCGCTGCCGAGCGCAAGACCGCTGGCGAGCAAATAGGTCAGCCAGCGGATTTCGCCGCGCCGGACGGTCGCGATCATCGTGGCGATGGTGCGCGCCATGGTCCCCCGCCCCCCGGCCGTGCTCAAGCGGCTTTCGAGACGCGCGCCGGAACGTCGCGGACCGACGCCAGCGCCGCCTGCTCGCCCTCGGTGCCGCTCTCGTGATATTCGGCGTCCTCGTTGACGCCCCAGATGTCATAGATGCGCTCGCCCGCGACGATGTTGCGCACCGTCAGCATCGCGGTCATCATCGCATGATCCTGGTTGTTGTAGCGGTGCATGCCGTTGCGGCCGACCATGTGCAGCGTCGGATATTTCGCCTCGAGCTCGGCGCGCATCGTCGCGACGTGCGCGGCATAATCGTCGTCATAGACCGGATAGGCCTTTTCCTGCCGCACGACCACGCCGCCCACGACGTCATCCGGATTGCAAAGGCCTAGCGTCGCCATCTCCTTCGTGCCCAGCGCCACCAGGTCGGCATCGCTCGACGACCACAGGCCATCGCCCTCGAAGCAGAAATATTCGAGGCCGACGCACGCGAGTTCGGGGTCGGGCACCATTTCGGGCGACCAGCTACGGAAATTCTGGACGCGGCCGACCTGCACCTTGCTGTCGTGGATGTAGATCCAGTTGTCGGGGAACAGATCTTCAGAGCGAATCTGGAGCGCGACGGTCAGGAAGTCGCGATAATTAAGCTTCGGCGCGGCGGTAAGCGCGCACGCAGGCAGCGGATGGATGCGCGCCGCCAGCTCGCGCATCGGCGCCGAACTGATCACATGCGCCGCGTCGATCACGACGTCCCCGTCGGGCCCGTTCGCGGTCAGGCGCCAACGGCCGCTGACCTGGTCCTGCGTCAGCTGCTTGAAGCTGTGCCCCATCAGCACATGATTGCCGCCGGCAACGACCTTGTCGCGCGCGGCGTCCCACATCATGCCGGGTCCGAGCCGCGGATAACGGAAGGTTTCGAGCAGGGTCTTGGTCGCCATGCCGTCGTTCGGACGCTTGTTGAGCCCCAGGCTGCGCTTCAGCCCGTCGATCACCGCGCCGCCGAGCGACAGCCCCTTGATGCGCTGCGCCGCCCAGTCGGCCGACATTTCGTCGCACGGCATGCCCCACACCTTTTCGGTATAGGTCTTGAAAAAGATCGAATAGAGCTTTTGACCAAACTGGTTGATCGTCCAGTCCTCGAAGCTGCGGACCTTGCGGTTCGGCAGCAGCTTGGCCTTCGCATAGCTTGCCATGCACAGGGTCGAGCGGAGGATTCCCAGATTCCACAGCGCCTCGAACGCGCGCAGCGGATAGCTGTAGAATTTGCCCTCATAATAGATGCGGCTCATTCGCGGCCGCTCGATAAAATCGTCGGGCAGAATCTCGTTCCACAGATCGACAACCTCGCGGCTCTTCGAAAAGAAGCGGTGCCCGCCGATATCGAAGCGAAATCCGTCATGCTCGACGGTGCGGCTGATGCCGCCGACATAGACGGGATCCTTCTCGATCACCGACACCCTGTACCCTTGCTTGGTCAGCAGATAGGCGGCGGTCAGCCCGGCGGGGCCCGCGCCGACAATCGCGACATCGACACTGGTCGGACGATGGGTCGGCACTTGGACGTCGGTCATAATTCCCCCACACGGAAAAGCATTGATCGCCTGCCGCTGTGCCCAAACATGGATAAGAACTGGTTAATCGCCCTCGAAATCGAGCGCCGGGGCCGAAAAACTCAGCCCTGTTCAGAATGTTTGCGAAGCGTGCGCATCCAGCGCTGGCGAAGCGCGGCGATCCGTTCGCCATGGCAATCATCGAGGAAGGTCGCCGCAGCAACACGATCGGCGCGGAAATGGCGAAAATCCTGCCGCAGCTCGCACCACGCGGCCAGCGTCCGCCGGTCGTTGAAATAGCCGATGACGACCGGCCAGATCACGCGCTCGCTCGCCGCGCCGCTCTCGTCGCGGTATGAAAGCCGGATCTTGCGGCCCTCGCGGATCCACCGCCGGGTTTGCGCGATGTCTATGCCGTCGACGACCCGGACCCCCGGCCCGCCGGTCCCGGTCGTCGGCTCGGCGAGGATCGGCTGCAGCTCGGCGGGAAGCGCCGCCGCGATCTTGGCGATCAGGTCGCGCGCGGCGTTCGCCAGCACGGGGTCGCCGCGCCCGGCAACCCATTGCGCACCAAGCACCGCCGCCTCGATTTCATCGGCGGTCAGCATCAACGGCGGCATGTCATATCCGGCACCGAGTACATAGCCCAAGCCCGCCTCGCCATGGATCGGTACCCGCTGGCCGATCAGGTCGGCGACGTCGCGATAGACCGTGCGCACCGAAACCTCGAGTTCTTCGGCCATTTCACGCCCCGTTATCGGGCGCGACGAACGGCGGAGCAACTGGATGATCTGGAACAGCCGGTCGGCGCGCCGCATGGTTCGACCCTCTCTCGAATCCTGCTGACAATATGCTGTCAGCAGTCTCCGTCTACACAGGCTACGGCGAGCGGCAAGGCCGGTTCGCCGCCCGGTTTATCCGTCCCACCATGTCCAAGGAGATTTTCGATGATCACCCTTTACCACGCACCGCAAAGCCGCTCGACGCGGATCATCGGCCTCCTCGAGGAGCTGGGTGTTCCCTATACCATCCGCCCGGTGTCGATCTTTCGCCCGATGACCGGCGAGGGCCACGGCGATCCGGCCAATCCGCACCCCGACAAGCGCGTTCCCGCAATCGAACATGACGGGCAGCTGCTCGCCGAATCGGTCGCGATCACCCTCTATCTCTGCGACCTTTACGCAGATCGCGGGCTTGCTCCGCAGCCGGGCGACGCGCGGCGCGGCGCCTATCTGACCTGGATGATATGGTATGCGGCCGAATTCGAGCCCGCGATGTTCGCGGCCTTCGCCGGCGAACTCGACGCCTCACCCCTCAAGCAGCGATCCTATGATGCGGTCATCCACCGGATCGAAACCGCTCTGGCCAAGGCCCCCTATATGCTAGGCGACAAATATTCGGCCGTCGATTTCCTGCTCGCGAGCGCGCTTGCTTTCGGACGTCATACTTTTCCGGCGGGCGATGCTATCGACGCCTATATCGAACGCTGCGCCCGCCCGGCGCTCGTTCGCGGCCAGGCGCTCGACAACGCCTCGGGGGTGCAGACCGTCGCCGCCTGACCCGGCACGACGAAGCGGACGTCAATGCCGGTGAACCGAGCGCGAACCCCTCAATCTGAACGACGGGTTCAGCGGGGCGCCAGCTTCATCGCCTACTATGACCATCGGGACCAAAAACGCAGTTGGAACGATAATCATGATGTTGATGAAAAAACTGGCGCTTGCAGCGCTGATCGGTGCGAGCAGCATCGCGGCCTTGCCCGCCGACGCCCAAGCCCGCGATCACCATCGCGGTTATGGCTATGGTCACCGCGACCATGACCGCTATCGCGACTATCGCAGGGATTATCGCCGCGACTACCGGCGCGACTATCATCGCAACCACTATCGCGGGCGCGATTATTGCCGTCGCGGCAGCGGAACGACCGGGTTGATCGTCGGCGGCGCGGCCGGTGCGCTCCTCGGACGCTCGGTCGATCGCTATGGCGACCGCACGCCGGGAACGATCATCGGCGGGGCCGCTGGCGCGCTCCTCGGGCGCGAAGTCGATCGCGGCGGTCGCTGCTAAAAGCCGTTACGACGGACCGCCGGTCTCAACGGCCGGCGGTCCGCGAGCGTCCTTCCCCTCTCCCGTCGCGGCGTCGCTCGCGAGTGCGCGCGGAGTCGGTCGCAGCGCAAGCGTTCCCAGTCGAACGCGCGGGCTCGCCTTGCCCGGCGCCGCCGCCAGCGCGAACGCCGGATCGAGCCGCTGCGCCATAGCCGACGCTTTGGCCGGCCGGACCGTGTAACGGCCATAAGCAACGCTTTCGAAGAGGAAATAGCCGTCGAACTCGGTCAGCGCCGTCGCGCGTACGCGGCCTTCGACATCAACCAGATCCAGCGCCAATCCCTCGACGGGGTTGCCGCCGTCGCGGATCATCACCCCCTCGATCTCGCCCGCCGCCGTCATCGGCAAGGCGACGCGCGTCGCCACACCCGGCCGCGGCGTGACCACGACACCGGGAAGTGCAGGCTGGACATAGGGATCGGACAGGCTGCCGGTATCGATCCCGATCATCACTGGACGAAAGGGTTCGAGCCCGTCGATCGTCGCACGGCCGCTTTCGTCGGTCGATGATTCGAGAAGGGCATTTCCCGCAGTCAGCGGCACGCCCTTCAGCGCCACCTCGTTCGGCTGGTGGATCCCGTCACCATTGTCGTCCATGAAGACGTCGGCCATCACCTGGCCGCGGCCACCGAGCTTCTCGCTCGACATCCGCCAGCCGCCGCCGCTGGAGCCTTTGGCGGGACGGGGACCGAAGCTGAAGGCAAGCGACAGCGACGCCGCGACCGACCCGTCGGTCGCCACCTCGCCGAATCCCGAAAGCTGCACCTTGTCGAACCGGCGGGTGTAGCCAAGCCCGGCGCGGCCCCGCTCCAGCCCCTTGTCATAGCCAAGTTCGGCGCGCCATTCGCCGTCACCCTTCCCCGACCATTCGCCGATCACCGCGACGCGCGTTTCATTCTCCTGCCCCGACAGGTTGAAGCGCGCCTCGCCGCGCAGGCGGATGCGCCCGATCCGGGCATTGGCGAGCAAGGTCGCGGTCAGATTGTCGGGCGGATCGGGGCCGACGGGCACATTCGTACGGTTCCAGTCGAGCTGGCCAGTGAAGGATAGCGCACGGAAACTCAACGAAGCGCGTCCCGACGCCTGCAGATTCGATACCCCCGAAGCGCGGTCGATTCGGGCAAGGTCGAAGTGCAGCGGCACCACCGTCCGCCCGACCTTCACCGGCTGGTCGACCGAAAGCGAAGAGAGGCCGGTGATGCCGCCGACGAAGCGGTCCGACACGAACCCGCCCCAGCCGCGCATCGCATCGGCGCGAATATTGGTATCGCCGAAAGCGGCGAGCCAGCTCACCCGCATCGCCATTGCGCCGTCGTCGGCATAGCTCCCCGCAACCTCGAGCAGCGACGGCCCGATCGAACGGCGCAGCGCCGCTTCGCCATAATTGCGCCGGACATTCTCGATCATCAGGCTGTGAAAATGGGCGGCGATCGAGGTGCGGGTATCGAGTCCGCGCTCGATACCGGCGGTGCCGCGCCAGCCGCGCCGGAACGCGCCACCCCGCCGCCCGAATTCGATCAGATCTGCATCTTCCTGTGCGATCCCCGCCCAATACCAGGTCTGCCGCGGCGGAATCGAATCGATCCCTACCTGCAACTGCTTGATTTCGCGCCGTATCTGGCCCTGCGGCCCGTACATGACAATCTCGAAGCGGTTCGATCCATATTGCAGCGGCACGTCGAGAAATTCGTAGCGGCCGTCGCCGTTCGGCGCGGTGAAAGCGAGCAATTGGCCGTTGCGATAAAGTTCGGCGTCCCAGCCGGCGGGAAGGTCGCCGCGAAAATCGGTCTTGTCGAAACTGTCGGGGCGCTCGACCGGGCGGTTGGTGAGCACCGCACCGCGCCCGGGCACGCCCTGCGCGACCAGTCCCGTCGCCAGCAGGCTGACGTCGCCCACCGCATAATGCGTTGCGCGCAGCGGACCGAGCAGCCGCCCTTCGGGGTCGGTGCGATAGAGGCGCAGGCGCAAACTGTCGGGGACGCCCCGATCGTCCGACGACAGGCGGGCATCGAAGCTTTGCCCGATCGCCTCGCCCGCCGCGAATATCTCGTAGCGCGCCTGCGTGTACGAGCCGCCCTTTTTATCCGATACGACGCCCGCCGAAGCGACGACATCGACCGACGGCGTCGCCCACGTCTGATAGGGCCGCGTCGCGTGCGGGAGGCTCGCCAGATCGAACGATGCCTGCGGACGAAGCCCCGCCGCGCGCGCGCGCCGCTCGGCCGCGAGCTGGAAGGGCAACTTTTCCTTGGAGTCGATCCGCAGCACCGCGTTCGACAGATCGGCGGCGATCGGCACGCCGATCCATTTGCCGAGGCTGTCCAGGTCGACGCACCAGCCTGCGGGGGTGTCGCGGATCGCGGTGGCCGCGATCGTAAAGCTCTGGCTTCCCGTGCGAACCTCGCCCGCATCGCGGTCGATCAGGAACCCGCGCCGCTCGTCGAACACCCAGCCGGTTGCGCGGCGCAACTTCTTGTCGACGCGCACCGGCAGATCGAGCGCGAGAACGATGTCCGAGAGATCGACACAGATCCCCTGCGGCGTCTGATAGCCGCGTACGCCGTCGCCGAGACGATATTGGCCCGACCGGAGATCGAACAGCCAGCGATCGTCCTCGTTCGGTTTCCAATTATCCGGCGCGGAAATCTGTTTCTCTTCAATGGCCTGCGCGCCGGCCGGGACCAGCCCGACCAGCGTCAATCCGGCGACCAGCGCCGAAAGCCATCGAAGATAGGCCGCGCGGAGCATCGTCCAGCCCGCGAATCCGGCTGTCCGCCGTCCCTACTTCACCACCCGGTCGGCCTGATCGATCGTGCCGCCCACCTCACGGTCCTCGGTATAGCGAATCTGCACCGGTCCCTTGAGCTTCGCGGCAAGCTCGGGCGGGACGCGAAGCGACACTGTCCGCGCGCCGACCTCGGGATAGACGGCGATACCGCGCGCGAGCAGCAGCGGTTCGGCGACACCGGGCCGCGTGACCTCGATATCGCCATAGACCGAGCGGGTTCCCCCGCGCGTCAGCGCGAATTCAAACGCGGGGCCATCTTTCGTCTCGGCGACCCAGGCGTCACCGATCTTCGCCGTCGCGGCCAGGTCGCCGACGCGAACGATGATCGGGATCGTGATGCCATAGATCGGGGTCAGCGCGATCGACACGCCGGACGAAACAGGCTTGGCGGGGTCGGCCGCCGGCGCGGCGTCGGGCACCGCACGGAACAGCATGTGCGCGCGATATTCGCCCGGCGCCAGCCCCTCGGGGATGCGGACGCCGACCCGGATCACCTGCGGCTGGTTCGGCGGCAGCGTCACGCGGCGCGGGCTGAACGCAATCATGTCGAGCGCGGCGCGTTCGGCGGGCGTGGCATTCGCCTCGTCGATCTCGTCGAGCCCGCCGTCGGGCGTCATCCGCTTGAGTTCGAGGCTGATGCGATAGGTCGCGGTTTCGCTGCCGATATTGTTGAGCACCACTTCGGTGCCGCGCGATCCGTCGAGAATGACGCGCGTCGGCGCGACGAGCAGATCGCCCGCGGCATGCGCGGGCAGGGCGGCAGCGCTCAGCGCGACCGCCGAAAACAGGCAAAAGCCCTTCAAAAGGCGTAACATGAACACGATCCCCACAATCGCTTGGTTGGTCACGCCCCTGTTGCGCCATCATGGTTGATATTTCGCTAACCAATCCGAAGCGGAGCGAAAAAGGGCTCCGGAGGCAGATGCTCCGGAGC
>JAEWIL010000144.1 GCA_023387085.1 Pseudomonadota bacterium
TCCTCTCCCCTTGAGGGAGAGGATAGCGCAGCTTGCTCCGTCAGGAGCTAGCGAAGCTTGGAGAGGGGGTGCGCCGCCCGTGGGGCTAGAACCCCTCTCAACTACGGCTAGGCAGCAAGCTGCCAAGCCTTCGTATCTCTCCCTCAAGGGGAGAGAGGAAATAGCTTACGATAACTAACGGCCGCTTTCTGCCATTCGTCTCTACGGATTCAATCCGGCTCGGAGGTCGAGGAAATATCGCCTTCGCTTCGTCCGCCAGCCCTCAATTCACCATCCGCTCATAGCCCTCCCAATAGGGCGCGCGCAGGTCCTTGCGCAATATCTTCCCCGATGCGTTCCTCGGCAGCGCCTCGATCACGTCGACGCTGCGCGGGGCCTTGAAGGCAGCGATGCGTTCGCGCGCCCAGGCGATGATATCGGCTTCCTCGATGCTCGCGCCGGGCTTGGGCACGACGACGGCCTTCACCGTTTCCCCCCATTTCTGGTCGGGAATGCCGATCACCGCCACTTCCTGCACCGCGGGGTGGCCGAAGATCGCGCTCTCGACCTCGGCCGGATAGACATTCTCGCCGCCGGTGATGATCATGTCCTTCATCCGGTCGTGGATGAACAGATAGCCGTCCTCGTCGAGATAGCCTGCATCGCCGGTGTGGATCCAGCCGTCCGCGGTCATCGTCTTCGCCGTCGCGTCGGGCAGGTTCCAATATCCCAGCATATTGTTCGACGAGCGGGTAACGACCTCGCCGACCTCGCCGGTCGGGACCGGGTTTCCGTCGGGGCCGAGGATGCGGATCTCCACCCCGGGAAGCGCCTTGCCCGCCGACCGCATGCGCGCATTGCCTTCGGGATCATGATCCTCGGGCGGCAGCATGCAGATCGTACCCGTCGTCTCGGTCATGCCATAGGCCTGGATGAAATCGGCGCCGAACATCTTGATGCACTGGCGCAGCAGCTCAAGCGGGATCGGCGCCGCGCCATAGAGAATATATTTGAGCCGGCTGTAATCGACGCTCGCGCAGCGCGGGTGCATGAGCAGCATCTGCAATGCCGCCGGGACGATAAAGAAGCGCGTCACGCCGTGATGCTCGACCGCATCGAACACGCCGTCGGGATTGAACTCGGCCAGAATGACGCCCGGCAATCCAGCCGCTAGGGCCATGATGCCCAGGCCGGTGCCGCCGATATGCGCGCAGGGCATCGCCACCAGTACCGCTTCGTCATCCTCCCATTTGGTGTAGGGCATGTCGGCGTCGCTCGAATGTTTGCGAAGCGCGAAGAGGTTGCGGTTCGACAGCACCGCACCCTTGGGATGGCCCGTCGTGCCCGAGGTATACAGCTGAAGCACGGCATCGTCCTGCCCCGAAGGCACAAAGGACGCGCGCTGTGTGTTGTCGATCAGCGCGCGCGCCTCGTCCGCGGCGATGACGCGCGGCGCATGGTCGAGCTTGCCGGCCATCTGCTCGGTCGCGCTCTCGAACCCGGGGCCGGTGAAGACGATCTTCGCGCGCGTATCGTTGACGATATAGGCCCATTCGGTCGGCGACAGCCGCCAGCCGATCGGCGCCATCACGATGCCCGCGCGCGCGGCCCCGAAGAAAAGCGTGAAGTAGAGATCGCTGTTCTTGCCGATCCACGCGATACGATCGCCTTTTTCGAGCCCCGCGGCGATGAGCGCGCTCGCGACACGCGCGGTGCGCTCTTCCAGCTCGCCATAGGTAAAGAGCCGGTCCTCCTCGCGCATGGCGAGCCGGTCCGGCCGGTCCTCTGCCCAATGGGTGATGAATTCGTCGAACGTAAACAGGTCCGAAACATCGCGGGCCATCGCATCTCTCTCCATCGAATCAGGTTGCTTTTCGCAATCCATGACGAGGCTAGCGGCTGCGCGCGCGACGTAAAGCGCACAGATGTGATAGGTGGATGCTAGTTGCGCCGGAAGAGCAGCATCAGATTGTTCGCGGGCATCGCGCGCCGCTCCGCCAGCGAGAGTCCCGCCGCACTCCCCGCCGCTTCGACTTTTGCCGTATCGCGCAGCCCCCACAACGGATGCCGCGCACGCAAACTGACGTCGAAGGCCAGATTGCTCTCCGCTGTCGGCACATTGGCTTCGAGATAAGGGCCATAAAGAATGAGCGGCGCGCCGGGCGCGAGGAGCCGCGCCGCGCCCGCGAACAGCCCGAGCGTCGCGTCCCAAGGGCTGATGTGGACCATGTTGATGCAGAGCAGCGCGTCGGCCGCCAGGACCGGCCAGTCGCGGGCCGAGGCATCGAGCATCAGCGGCGGAAGGACATTGGGCAGAGCGGCGTCAACCCGCCACGCGGCGATCGACGTCAGTGCGGCGGCGTCGGGGTGGCTTGGTTGCCAGTCGAGCGCGGGAAAGACCGCGGCGAAATGGACCGCATGTTCGCCCGATCCGCTCGCCACCTCCAGCACCGTGCCCGATCGCGGCAGCCAGTCGCGAAGGACGCCGGCGATCGCATCGCGGTTGCGGAGCGTCGCTGGCGCGTGACGCTTTTCACCCGCGCCGCCGTCGCCGGGCAACCACGGCGTCGTCATGACCGCTTCGCGCGCGCCTCGGCGAGCATCCTGCTTGCCCGGAGGAAGATTTCGACGCGTTGGAAGGCGAGGAAGCCGAGCGCAAAAGCCATCAATATGTCGGTTGCCGCCATCAGACCCGCCGGGCCGGGACCCGCCATCTCGACAGCCATCGTACGCGACCCGGCGCGGATCGCGATCAGCGCCACAATGAAGATCAGCGCGGCGGGAGAAACGGTCTGGCTGAGTTCGTGTGTTTGGGGGTCGACCGCCACGCGCATCAGCTTGCCGCGCCACCAGCCGAGGCCGGCGCCTACACCAAGTGCGAGCAGGCACCAGAGCCAGGTCGATCCGTGCGGCGGGATGCTCCAGAAGACGAAACCGACGATCGCCGCGTAAATAGTGGGCATGATCCAGAGCCGCTCGAGCCGCAATCGCCGCGCCTTGCCGACCGCGCGCAGGCGGAAGAACAGGACGATCGCGATCGCGACGCCGGGGATCAGATATTGGCCCCAGATCGAAGGCGCCGGTGCTGCGTGCATAGAAACTCCTTATGCCCTTGCCAGCGCGCGGGCACGGCGCTCGCGCACGATCAGCCACAGAAGCAGACCCACCGGACCCGCCATCAGCGTCAGAAACAGAAAAGGGATTTGGACGATACGGCCAAAGCCCTTGTTGTCGGCATCGCGCGCGATCCACAGGCCGACGAACAGGTCGAACGCCAGATAATGGATCCAGCCGAGCGTCGCACCGCCGGGCGCGGCGAACAGTTTCATGACGCCATCGAGCGAGGAGAAATTGCCGCCTTCCCCGCCGGGGTCGATGCCGCCGGTCAGAAAGCCGATGATCAGAATCGCATAGGCAAGGCAGAGCAGGAAGACGCCTGCATACATCACGGCGGACAGGAGCTTGGGACCCCGTGGCGCGAAGGCGAGCAACAACCAGAAAGCGATCGCCCAATAATTGGCGATCAGGAAGATCATATTCCAGCCCATGCGTCGGCTCCCTCTTTGCCGCCTAGATCAACCCGCCCAATCCCAAAAGCAAGATGCCACCGAAGAGTGCGACCAAACCGGACGTCAGGATCAGCAGCGTCATGCGCGCGGCGGGGAGCCGCCGCGTCGCCCAGAAGGCGCTCGCGAGGCCAAGGCCGAGCGCGATCGACGGCGCGTAGAGGAAGGCCCAGTCATAGCTGAACTCGCGGCGAACGCGGATGAGCTCCCACTGCTCGACGACCAGCCCGTAGAGCGTAATCGCGGCGAGCCATATCGCGACGAAGACCACCGCGAACAGCGCCCCGGCCGCCAGACAGCCTGCTCCAGCGCGTTTCGCGGGGGTGCCTTCGGCTTCGTTCAACTGCCGCCGATTTCGCTGAGCGACGGCGTTCCCGGCGCAACCTCGGGCTCGCTCCATGCGAGAATGGGCTTGCGCGCCGCGAGCGTCTCGTCGAGCCGCGCGCGCGGAGCGAAATGCGGGGCGGACTTCAAGGCCGGATCGCCGTTCTGCGCGCGGAGCGCAATGCTGCGCAGCGCCCCGACGAACTGATCGAGCACCGCCTTGCTCTCGGTCTCGGTCGGCTCGACGAGCATCGCACCGTGAACAACCAGCGGGAAATAGACCGTCATCGGATGGAAGCCCTCGTCGATCAGCCCTTTGGCGATATCGAGCGTCGAAAAGCCCTCGGCGAGGCCCTTGTCGCTGAATAGCGCCTCGTGCATGCACGGTCCCGATGCCGCGAAGGGCGCATCGAGCACATCCTCGAGGCTGCGCAGAACATAGTTGGCATTGAGTACCGCATCCTCGGCGACCTGCTTCAGCCCGTCGGCGCCATGGCTGAGGATATAGGTCAGCGCGCGGGTGAACATGCCCATCTGGCCGTGGAAGGCGGTCATGCGCCCGAAGGTTTCAGGATGCTCGTCGGCGGCATTCTCTTCCTCGACCAGCTTGAAGCTGCCGTCGGCATAGCGAGCCGCGAAAGGCAGCGGGCCATAGGGCGCCAGCGCCTCCGACAGTACGACCGGACCCGACCCCGGACCGCCGCCACCGTGCGGGGTCGAGAAGGTCTTGTGGAGATTGATGTGCATCGCATCGATGCCAAGGTCGCCGGGGCGGACGCGCCCGACGATCGCGTTGAAGTTCGCACCGTCGCAGTAGACGTAGCCGCCCGCAGCGTGGACCGCGTCCGAAATCGCTTTCATCTCGCGCTCGAACAGACCGCAGGTGTTCGGGTTGGTAATCATCACCCCCGCCACGTCGGGACCGAGGCGCGCCTTCAGCGCGGCAAGGTCGACGCGGCCCTCGGCGGTCGCGGGAATATCCTCGACCGCGAAGCCGGCGAAGGCAGCGGTGGCGGGATTGGTGCCGTGCGCGCTTTCGGGGACGAGCAAGACGCGCCGGTCCTCGCCGCGTGCCTCGAGCGCCGCCTTGATGCACAGGATGCCGCAAAGCTCGCCATGCGCGCCCGCCTTGGGGGACATTGCGACGCCGTACATGCCCGTGAGCTTGATCAGCCAGACCGCGAGTTCGTTGATCACCGCGAGCGCGCCCTGCACCGTTTCCTGCGGCTGGAGCGGGTGGATGTCGGCAAAGCCCGGCATCCGCGCGACCTTTTCGTTGAGACGCGGATTATGTTTCATCGTGCACGATCCGAGCGGAAACAGGCCGAGGTCGATCGCATAATTCTGCCGCGACAGGCGCGTATAGTGGCGCACCGTTTCGGATTCGCTGAGCCCCGGCAGGCCGATCGGCGCCGAGCGTGCGAGGCTTCCGAGATCGGTGGCAGGCGCCGCCTCGTCGAAATCGACACCCGTCGTCTCGTTCGACCCGATCTCGAAGATCAGCGGCTCTTCGAGCATCAGCGCGCGATTGCCGGTGAAGGTCATGGCATCGTCGGCGCCGCCGGCGTTCATTTCGGGGCGCCAGCCGGCGCGATTGAGCGCGGTCATGCCAGCACCTCCTTCAGCGCCGCGGCAAAGGCGGCGATATCCTCTTCGGTCACCGTCTCGGTCACCGCCACGACGAGCCCGTTCGCAAGCCCATCATTGTCCGGATAGAGCCGACCCAGCGAAACACCGCCGAGCACGCCCTTGTCCGCGAGTTGGTGAACCACCGGACGCGCCGCAATCGGAAGGATCAGCGTGAATTCGTTGAAGAAGGCGCCGTTCATCACCGAGACGCCCGGAACCTTGGCGAGTTCCGCGGCCGCCGCCTTGGCGCGGCCATGATTGATCGCGGCAAGTCGGCGAATCCCGGCCTCGCCGAGCAAAGTCATGTGGATGCTGAAAGCCAGCGCGCAAAGCCCCGAGTTCGTGCAGATATTGCTCGTCGCCTTCTCGCGGCGGATATGCTGCTCGCGCGTCGAAAGCGTCAGCACGAAGCCGCGCTTGCCGTTCGCATCGACGGTCTCGCCGCAGAGGCGTCCCGGCATCTGGCGGACATATTTCGATTTGCAACCGAAGAGGCCGAGATAGGGTCCGCCGAACTGGAGACCGACGCCGATCGACTGGCCTTCGCCGACGACGATATCGGCGCCCATCTCCCCCGGCGCCTTGATCGCGCCGAGCGCGACGGGTTCGGTCACGACCGCGACCAGCAGCGCGCCCGATGCCTGGCAGGCCGAAGCAAGGGCGGTCATATCGTCGATGCGGCCCAGGATGTCGGGATATTGGACGACGACGCAGCTCGTATCCTTATCGACCGCTGCGGCGAGCGCCGCCCAATCGGTGCCGGGTTCGAGGGTCGGGTCGCCATCGACCAGTTCGTCGCCGGTATATTTCGCCATCGTGCGTGCGACGCTGCGGTAATGCGGATGCAGACCGGTCGAAAGCAAAGCCTTGTTCCGCCGTGTCACGCGGCGCGCCATGACAATCGCTTCCCAGCACGCCGTCGAGCCGTCGTACATCGAGGCGTTGGCGACATCGGTGCCGAGCAGGCGCGCGACCTGGCTCTGGAATTCGAACAACATCTGCAGCGTGCCTTGCGCGATTTCGGGCTGATAGGGCGTATAGGCAGTCAGAAATTCGCCGCGCTGGATCAGATGGTCGACGCTGGCGGGAACATGGTGGCGATAGGCGCCGGCACCGAGGAAGAAGGGGCCGTCGCCCGCCGCGCGGTTCTGCCGCGCGAGCGCGCCCATGTGGCGCTCGACCGCGAGTTCGCTTGCGTGGTTCGGAAGGCCGGGGATCGGTCCGTCGAGCCGCGCTTCGGCGGGCACATCGACGAACAGATCGTCGATCGAAGCAGCGCCGACCGCGGCAAGCATCGCCGTACGGTCGTCGTGGGTGAGAGGGAGATAACGCATGAACTACTCCGGAGAAGAAGCGGAATTGACAGAATAAAGCCGGGCGAGATCGGGCAGAGATCCTTGAAAGATCGCCGGACCGCTATGGGTCGTTCGCACCCAGGGGGCGAGCCAGAGGCGAAATCCGGCATCGCGCGCGCGACGGCAAAAGGCATAATCATCCGACAGAAGCTCGCGGCTGTCGGGGTCGATCGTCGGCAGGAAGAAGCTAGGCGCGGTCTCGCCGATCCCATGCGCGGCCTGCTCGCCGGGGTCGGTGCGGAACGCGAGTTCGGGATACCGGTCGAGCAGCCCCGCGAACACGTCGCGTCGGATTAACATCATCCCCGTACCGGCGCGCACCAGCTCGACGAGATCGGTCAGCGCGAAACGCTGTCCCTGGTGCAGAAAATGCAGCGCAAACTCGCCGCCGAAGCGGGCAAGCTCGCCGGGGTCCTCCTGCACCATCCCCCGCTCGACTGCCCGCGCGACATTGGGCCAGTTGACCATCCGGCGCGGGCAGGCGGCCGCCAGCACCGCGCAATCGTCGTGCGCGCCCATCGCCTGCAGCATCGAAAATACGTCTTCGGCCGCGAAGTCGATGTCGGCATCGACGAACAGCAGATGGGTGCAATCGCTGGCAAGGAAGATCGCGGCGAGCAGATCGCGCGCGCGGGTGATCGACGCCTGATAGAGAATGAACTCGAAGCGCACCGGCACCCCCGCCGCCTGCGCTTTGAGCGCAAGGTCGAGCACGGCGCGGACATAGCTGCCCTGTGCCCCGTCATAGATGGGCGTCGCCACCATCAGGCGGCAATCGGCAAGAGTGCGGTCACTCGTCGTCACAACAAATTCCCGTCCCGCGGGAGAACCCGCGATCAAAGATCGGCGATGAAGTCCTTATAGGCCTGTGCGTTCATCAGGCCGTCGAGCTGGCTCTTGTCGGACAGCGTCATGCGGAAGAACCAGCCCTCGCCCTCGGGGTCGCTGTTGACCAGCGCCGGATCTTCCTCGAGCTGGCCGTTGCCTTCGGTCACCACGCCATCGACCGGGGCATAGACGTCGCTCGCCGCCTTGACCGATTCGACCACGGCAGCATCGCCGCCCGCGCTGAGTTCGGCACCGGTATCGGGCACCTCGACGAACACGATGTCGCCGAGTTGGCTCTGCGCGAAATCGGTGATGCCGACCGTCGCGACATCGCCGTCGACGTCAATCCATTCATGCTCTTCGGTATAGTAACGCGGCATTGGTCAGCCTCCCTGTTTGCGGACATAGCGGTGTGGAACGAATGGCATCGCGGCGACGGTGCAATGCACCCGTTTGCCGCGCACTTCGGCGGCAATAGCGGTGCCGGGCGCGGCGTGGTCACGCGGAACATAGCCCATCGCGATCGGCGCGCCGACGCTGGGTGCAAAGCCGCCCGAGGTGACGATGCCGATTTCGGTATTCCCGTCGAACAACTTGGCGCCTTCGCGCACCGGGAGTTTGCCATCGACGAGCAGGCCGACACGCTTGCGCGGGCTGCCGTCGGCGAGATGGCCAAGGATGCGCCCGGCGCCCGGAAAGCCGCCTTCCTCGCGACGGCGCTTGCCGATCGCAAAACCCAGATCGCCCTCGATCGGGTCGATTTCATCGTTGAGGTCGTGACCGTAGAGGGGCAAGCCCGCTTCAAGGCGCAGGCTGTCGCGCGCGCCGAGGCCGATCGGCTTCACCTCGGGCTCGCCGCATAGCAAGTCGGCAACCTGCTCGACCTTGTCGGCGTCGACCGAAATTTCGAACCCGTCTTCGCCGGTATAGCCCGACCGGCTGATCCACGCATCGACGCCGCCGATCTGGTATGGCCCGCCCGCCATGAAGACGAGCGCGTCGAGCCCCCACTGGCCGGTGGTGTGGCGCTTCAGCGCATCGACGGCCTTCGGACCCTGCAGGGCGAGCAGAGCTCGCTCCTCGAAATGGTTGATCGTGATCGCATCGGGAAGGGCTTCGCGAAGATGGCCGATATCCTCCCACTTCACGGCGCCGTTGACGACCATATAAATACCGTCGGGCCATCGGCTGAGCATGAGATCGTCGAGAATACCGCCGTCCTCGGCGAGCAACAGCGAATAGCGCATCCGCCCGACCGCGAGGCTCTTTACATCGCCGGGGAGCACCGCTTCGAGCGCCTCGTCGAGCCCTTCGCCCGAGAGATATAGCTGTCCCATATGGCTGACGTCGAACAGGCCGGCATTTTCGCGGACCCAGAGATGTTCGGCCATGATGCCTTCATACTGGATCGGCATCCAATAGCCGGCGAACTCGACCATCCGGCCGCCCTTCGCGCGATGCCATGCGTCGAGCGGCAGCGTTGCGGTCGAGGCCGCTTCTTCGCCGGTGGATTCACTTTCGGTCATGTCAGTCTCCCGCGGTTGACATGGCAAGGCGCGGCCCGATGCCGTCCTGTCGCCATGCCCCCTCTGTCACGGGAACCTGAGAGTTTTCCCCCGAACGCCCCACATATGGGCGTGCGGGGTTACCCCTTCGGTGGTTCCGGCGAAACGGCCGGAACGCTTTCCAGAGTGTCCGTTCCAGCCCGCGCGGTCCGTTTGACCTGAGAGTTTCCGGGGCGGTTGCTCCTTCGGTGGTGGGTGCCGGTTGCCCTGCCCCACGCTCTCCCGCGCGGCCGGTCGAATCCCTTGCAAAGACCCGACAGACCGCCGAGCCTTGGCGCCCGGCCTTTCAGGAGTCAATCGGCGAGCGCGCGGATTGCGTCGTTTTCGTGGATATGCACGCCCGGCGCCGCGCGACCGATCAATGCGACGATCGCGTGCGCGACCGTATCGGCGGAAATCGAGCGATAGCGGCGGAACGACCCGTGAAGCAACGCATCGGTGAGCGGCGCGGCGAGCATCGCAATCCCTTCGCCCAGCCGCGGCGGCCCAGGGCGGCTGCCCATCAAAAGGCCGGGGCGAAGAATATCGAGCCGGTCGAAGCCGAGCGCGCGCAGCGCGTCCTCAACCTCGCCCTTTGTCCTGAGATAGAAATTTCGGCTGCCGGACGAGGCGCCGACGCTGCTGACGACGACCATTTGGCGCGTCCCGCCCTGCTTCGCCGCGCGCGCTGCGGTGAGCGCCAGATCATGGTCGACCGCGCGGAACGCTGCCTGCGATCCCGCTTGCCGAATCGTCGTCCCAAGGCAGGAGATCAGCGTTTCAGGGCGGTTCGCGGCGATGACTTCGGGCCAGTTTTCTGGCGGTGCCATGATCGCGGGATGGCCGGGAACCGGTGGATCGGGCATCCGGCGCCCCAGCAAGGCGATCCGGTGCGGTCCGGCGTTGGCAACCACGGCCTGTCCGACCATCCCGGTCCCGCCGATCATCAGAATGGCGGGCGGCACGTCAGGCATGGGCGAGCGCCGCGGGCACCGCATCGCGGCCGAATATCTCGGCATAGCGATCGATAGCGAAACGGTCGGTCATTCCGGCAATATAGTCACCTATATGGCGGACTGTCGCGCATTCTTCCTGCGGCAGACGCGCCGACCAATCCTCGCCCATCAGGCGAGAATCGGCGGCATAGGCCTCGAACAGCCGTCCGACGACCTCGCTGGCGCCCTCCGCCGCAGCAAGCTGCGAGGGGTGATGATAGAGGTTGGCGTACATGAAGCGCTTGAGATCGCGCTCCTGCCGCGCGAGCTCCGGCGAAAAACCGCCGAGCGTGCGGCCCGCCGCGCGCACGTCATCGACGCTGCCGACAGCCGCCGCCGCGACATTCGCTTCGGTCGCCGCAATGACGTCGTTGACCATCACCCCGATCTGATCGCGCACCAGTTCGCGAAGCAACCGGTCGCGCGGGGCGCCCGGGAAGCGCGCCTCGACCGCGGTGAAATTGGCGGCGACGAACGGCTGTTCCATCAACTGGTCGAGCGTGAGCAGCCCGGCGCGGAGACCATCGTCGATATCGTGATTGTCATAGGCGATATCGTCGGCGACCGCCGCAATCTGCGCCTCCAGGCTCGCGTGGCTCGCCAGGTCGAGCGGGAATTCGGCGTCGATATCGGAAAGCGCCCAGCCGGGGTGGCGGACCGGGCCATTATGCTTGGCGAGCCCTTCGAGCGTCTCCCATGTCAGGTTCAACCCGTCGAAGTGCGGATAGGGACATTCGAGCCGCGCCAGCGTACGCAGCGTATGCCCGTTGTGATCGAAGCCGCCATGCGCCGACATCGCGGCCTTCAGCGCATCCTCGCCGGCGTGCCCGAAGGGCGGATGGCCGATGTCGTGCGCCAGGCAAAGCGCCTCGGTCAGATCCTCGTTGAGCCCCAGCGCCCGCGCGATGCCGCGTCCGATCTGCGCGACCTCGATGCTGTGGGTCAGGCGAACGCGGTAATGGTCGCCGTCGGGGGCGACGAACACCTGCGTCTTGTGGCGCAGCCGGCGGAACGCGATCGAATGGATAATGCGGTCACGGTCGCGCTGGAACAGGTCGCGCGGCCCGCGCACGACGCGGCCGGGTTCTTCATGAAACCGCCCGCGGCTGTGTTCGGGTTTGCTGGCGCAGTCGGCGACGGTCACTTTACGGGATCGACGTCCTGGCCAGCCTCACTGTTGAACAGGAAGCCGTCCCCGCCCGCCTTCTTATAGTCGGCGAGCCAGTCCTGCGCCGCCTTCCTGTCCTTGAACGGGCCGACGAGCAGACGCCGGGTCTTGCCCCATTCGGTCGTACCGCCAGACTTGCCCTTGAAGAGCGCGGGACTCTTTTTGGCGAACTTGCCGAAATCAGTCGCGAGCGCCTTGGCATTGGCGCCGGTCGCGACCTGGACCCAGATCCGCGCGGGGCTTGCCTTCTTCGCTGCCGCTTCGGCCTTGGCCTTTGCATCGGCCTCGGCCTTCGCTTTGGCGGCAGCTTCGTCCTTTTCGCGCTTCGCGGCCTCCGCCGCTTCGGCACGTTTCTTGTCCTCGCGAAGTTTCGCGAGCGTGTCGGCGCCGATCGCATTGTCGACCTGGGCCAGTTCTTCGGGCGGGATTTCGATCGAGCCGGCGATCGCCGCAAGCGAAGCCAACGGTGCGGCCGGAGAAACGGCGGCGGCGGACGACGAAGGAGACGACGCCGTCGGTCGCGGGGCCGCGTTTGCCGGAGGGGCGGCGGACACGCTGCCGCCCACATCGGCGATCGAGAAGCCCGGACCGACCGGCGTCGTCGAGTGAGCCGGATTGGTCCCGATCGGCGGAACGGAGGCCGGGGCCGCCGATGACGGCATCGGGCTGGCGGGTGCGGGTGCCGGGGCGGCCGTCGACGCGGGCAACGGTCGCGACGCTTCGGGGCGGACCGCTGGCGCGGGCGCCGGGACCGTCTCCGGCGCCGCAGGCGACGGACGCCGGTCGACAATCGCCGGAGCGGACGGGCGGGGAGTGGCAGCCGGTGGAGGCGTCGGTGCGGGCGCGGGCTTGACCGCGGCTGGTGCCGGCTTGGCCGCCGCGGTCGCGGGCTTGCCG
>JAEWIL010000125.1 GCA_023387085.1 Pseudomonadota bacterium
CGGCTGGAGCGCATTGTCACTGAATGGGAAGGTGACACGACCAAGCAGGCCAAGGCCTCGCTGAAGCGCCGCGCAGAGATGGAAGCCAAGCGGCAGGATGGCATGGCGGCCGGCACGTACCGGGGGAAGGGCGCCCGGCTAACCGGCGCCGATGCTGAGGTCGATAAGGCGATCGGCAGCATCGTTGGGTCGGCTCGAAACCTGTCCGACCCCGAGCTCCGCACCCAGGCGCGCGATGTCGTGCAGAACCTTATGTCCACTCCGGACGGCCGGCTCCCTTATGAGTGGGGCGCCAGCGCCGCCAGCAGCGGCAAATCGGACGAGGTCGATATCCCGTTCCTGAAGGAGCGGCGCTTTCCGGTTCCCGATTCCGAGCTGCTCGACGTGCTCGACAACGACATCCGCAGCGTCATGCACTCCTACGCGCATTCGATGATCCCCCAGGCCGAGATGTTCAGGATGTTCGGGGACGTCCGCGGCGAGGCAGCGCTCAAGGCGATCCAGGACGAGTACGGCGCCCGAATCAGAACCGCGAAGACGGAAAAGGAGCGGCTGGCGCTGCGGGACGAGATGCAGGCGGACGTGCGCGACTTCAATGCGATGCGCGACCGCATCCTCGGCGTCTATGCCGCGCCGACCGATCCGGACAGTCTCTTCGTTCGCGGTGCGAACGTCGCCCGGCAAATGAACTTCATGTCGAAGATGGGCATGATGGTAGTGTCCTCTGTCGCGGACGCGGGCGCACTCGTGATGAGGCATGGTCTGGGGGACACGTTCGAGGCCGTCGGCTCAGCGCTGAACCGCTTCTCCGACCCGTCACAGTTGAGCCGGGCCAGCAAGGCGGAGATGCGCCTTCTCGATGATGCCGGTGTCGGCGTCGAGTTTCTGCTCGGCTCGCGCGCGCTGAGCTTGAACGAGATCACGAATGACTACGGGAGGGGTTCCAAGTTCGAGCGCGGCCTGACTGCGGCGACGAACGCCTATTCCTACCTGAACCTGTCTCGGCAGTGGGACACGGCGATGCAAACCATCGCCGGCACCGCCACGATCCGGCGGATCATGAGGAATTCCGAGGCCTGGTCGCGAGGCAATATCACGCCCGGCGAGGCCGAGTTCATGTCTCAGATCAACATCGATCGTGGCATGGCGCGGCGCATCTGGAACGCGGCGGTCGCCGGCGAGAACGAGCGCGTGAAAGGCGTGCTCATCCCGGAGGGGCGGACCTGGGCCGATCGCGAGGCCTATGACGCTATGCGCTTTGCCCTGCGGCAGAGCGTTGATTCGACGGTGATCAAACCGGGGCAGGACAAGCCGCTATGGATGTCCACGTCGACCGGCAAGATTTTCGGCCAGTTCCGGTCCTTCATCATCTCGGCGCAGCAGCGCATCCTGCTCGCCGGGCTCCAACAGGCCGACGCCAACATGGCGATGGGCGCGGCCACGATGCTCGGGCTGGGCACCCTCTCGGTTGCTCTGTCGGATCTCGCCCGCGAGGGCGGGCTCAAAAAGCGCGAGCCGGGCGAGTGGCTGATCGAGGGCTTCGACCGCTCGGGACTCGCTGGCTGGATGATGGAGCCGAACAACATCGCGGAGAAGCTCTCCGGTCAGCAGTTCGGCCTGCGCCCGCTGGCCGGTGCTCAGCCGGCGGCCAAGTCCCTGAACCAGTCGAAGCTCGACGTAGTGTTCGGACCAACGGTTGGCTTCGCCGGCGATGCGATCCGGATGGCGGGTGCGCCGCTGCGTGGAGAGCTCACGCGCGGGGATGTCCGGGCCGTTCGCAATCAAATCCCCCTGCAGAACCTCTTCTGGATGCGGTGGGCCTTCAACCAGATGCACGATTCCGTCGAGCGGTCGCTCGGCATCTACGAGCCGCCCAAGCGGCAGTAACCCGCAACCACCATCCTGCGCCTGACCGAACCGCCCTTCACCGGGCGGTTTTTTCATGGGGAACGTCGATGAGCGAATACGTCAGCCGGAGCAGCCGCTCGAGCTATTATGAGGGCGATGCTCGCTCTCCGTCCCGCCTGTGGGCGGCGGAGAAAGCCCTCCACGATTTGAAGGAGATCGGCCTCGTCGACTTCTTCGAAGGGCCGGGGACCGACCCGAGCAACATCGCGGGCTTTGACCGGAACAAGGTCTGGCTGCGGCAATCGCCTGGCGTCCAGCCTCAGCAGGGGGAGTTCCGATCCTGGAGCGGGGTTACGCCATTCACGGATATCGCCAATTGGCCGATCCTGATCCCGGAGAAGTTCTACGAGATCGTCAACCGGCCTGTCTTCGATGCACTGGCACAGGTCGAGGAAGCCGTCGACGAGGCGAAGGATGCGGCTCAGACGGCGGCGGATGCCGCGAGCGACGCGGTCTCGCAAAGCAATGTGCCGATCTATTCCTCGCGCGCCGCGGTCGCTGGGCTGTCGATCCCGGTCGGACTGAACTTCTTCCGCACCAACGGCCGCGCTGCGTCGGGCGACGGGCTTGGCGCCGAGTACGCCTATTCGGCCTCTGAGCCCACGCAGACCGACAAGGTTCAGTCGGCAGACGGCCGCTGGTGGGAGG
>JAEWIL010000261.1 GCA_023387085.1 Pseudomonadota bacterium
ACCCCATGGACGGCGAGGTGGCGGTGGCGGCAATGCGGCTGGTACGGCGCATCGTGCTCGAAAGCCGCGCCTTCGCGCCGCACGCGCCCGAGGAGTACCGGCCGGGTGCAGCGGTGCAATCGGACGAGGCGCTGCGGCACGCGGCGGGCGACATCGGGACGACGATCTTCCACCCGGTGGGGACCTGCCGGATGGGGGGCGACGAGCGGGCTGTGGTCGATCCGCGGCTGCGGCTGCGCGGCCTCAGCGGGTTGCGGATTGCAGATGCCTCGATCATGCCGACGATCACCTCGGGGAACACGAACTCGCCGACGATCATGATCGCCGAAAAGGCGGCCGACATGATCCGCGGAAGGGAACCGCCGGCGCGCTCCTGACCCCGCGGCACCCGCCTGCGCGAAGACCGGGCGCCGCCGCCGAAGGCCATGGCCCCCCCGTCGGAGCGATCGGACGGCCCGCGAACGGGCCGCCCTTCCCCCTTTTATCGGCGCTCGCCGCCGAAGCGGTAGCTGAGGCGAAGGCCGTACATGCGCGGCTCGCCGTAAAGCGTCGACCAGTAGAGCAGCCCGCCTTGCTGATAGACGTCGCTGTTGCTGATGCGGTAGGTTTCGTTCGTCAGGTTGGTTGCGAAGATGCCCGCGTCGATACCGCTCCCGCCGACGTCGCGCCAGTCGATCGACGCGTTGAGCAGCCCGAAGGCTTCGAGATAGGCTCCCGGCTGAACCGCCGGAATATTCACAGCCTCGGTATTCTGCCGCGAGGTGCGCGAATAGTTGACGAAGAAAGCGAGCGTGCCGCCGTTGCCGCTGAGTTCATGCTCGTAGGACGCGTGGGCACTCCAGATATATTTGGCGACATATTGCATGTCGAGACAGGAGGCATCGACGATGCCGCCCGGTGCGACAATACCGTTGCATCCGACCGCACCGGTGATCGTCTGGAACTCGTACTTCTTGTACTTGGCGTCGGTGTAACCGAAATTGCCCCCGACTTCTAGACCAGGAGCGGGACGGATCGAGCCTTCGACCTCGATGCCGCTGATCCGCGCGTCGGCATTCTGGGTGCGCGCCCCGCTCGCTCCTGTCGTCGGATTATAATCCCCCGACGCGCGCTGGATGCCCTTGTAATCGAGCGTATAGCCCGAAACATTGAGCCGCACCGGCACGTTGGCGACGCTCAAGTCCGATTTGATGCCGGCTTCATAGGATGTGACCGTTTCGGGTTCGAAGGTGCGGGTCTGCTCGAAGACCGCATATTGATTGAACCCGCCGGCCTTGTACCCGCGCGACACCTTGCCGAAGATCATCACATCCGGCGTGACCTTGTAGTCGAGCCCGATCAGCCAGGACGGCGCCTTGGTCTTGAGCCGGGCCTCGAAGCGGCAGTCGGCAAGCGCCGTGGCGATCGGGAAAACAAGCGTCGGATCCGACCCGCAAACCGCGAGAGCCGGATCGACGGCCGATCGCTGATATTGGGACGCAAAACCGTAGATGTCGTCCCAGGTATAACGATAGCCGCCCGTGAGCCGCAGTCCCTCGAGCGATGGGCTCACCGCCCCGAAGTTGAGCGTCCCCTGGGCATAGAGCGCCTTCGACTTCGTGCTCGTTCCATATTGGTTGAAGCTCGCCTCGCAGAAGCCGGTGAACAGCGCCGGACAATAGACGATTGCCCGCGACCACTGGGTTCCGTCGGGCTTCTGCTCGTAATAAAAGCCGCCGATCGTCCAGTCGAGTGCGCCGCCGAAGCTCTTGCCCTGAAGCTGCAGCTCTTCGGTGAACTGCCGCAGATCGTCGCGCGGCAGTTCGCTGGCGAGCGTCGAGTTGGCGTAGGTGATCGGAAAGCCGAGCACCGGCATCGTCACCGCGCCGGGCGCCGGCAGGCGACCCGGGTCGACATCGTGCTGCTGGAGGATCGACGCGTCGCCATCGTAGCGGTAGCCGATCTTGAGCTTCTGGAAGCTGATGATGTTGCGCAGCGTCACATCGTCGGCGACTTCGATGTCGGTCGTGTTGGTGACACCCCAACTTTTCGTTTCCTGGAACACGTCGGTGGAAAAGGCCGTCTTGCGATTCCCGAGCGCCACTGCGTCGCTGGTGACCTGCCGATACACGGCGCACGGGACGCCAATCGGTCCGGGGGCTTCTCCGGGGTCGAAGCAGAAGGGGGTCGGCGTGAAATTGCCGAGTTGATCGACTTGACCAACGGCCTTCAGCGCGTCGATATTAAATCCACGATGGACGAGACCGGCGCCATTGTTGTCCGAGTGTCCGAAATAGGCCATCGTGTAATTCTCGATGCCCTCGGCCGGCCGGAAGGTCAGCCCGAGCCGCCCCGAGTACCAGTTTTCATTATCGCGATACTTGTCCCACACGACGTCGCGCGTGAAACCGCGGCGGCTGTGATAGGCGCCAACCGCGCGCAGCAGCAGTTTGTCGTCGACGACCGGTATATTGACCGCGCCCTCGATATAGGCCCGCTTGTAATTGCCGAACTCGCCCTTGATCCATCCGCCGAACTCGTCGGTGGGCTTTTTCGGCGTCAGCAGCACGGCGCCGCCGGTGGTATTGCGGCCGAAGAGAGTGCCCTGCGGACCGGCGAGAACCTGGAGACTTTCAAGATCGACGAAATTGCCAGGACCGCCTTGCTGGCTGAGCGTCAGCGCGGCGGGCAACGGCACCTCGTTCACATAGACGACGACGCCCGGCGAGGCCTGAAACGTGGCACCCTGCCCGCGGATCGTGAAGGATTGCGAATCGCGCGACCCCTGTCCGTTGGGACCGACGACGAGCGAGGGAACGCTGGCCTGGAGATCCTGCTCCTTGGTGATACCCTGTTGCTCGAGCCGGTCGGGCGAGAGTGCAGTGATCGTGATCGGCACATCCTGTGCACGCTCCTCGCGCCGGTTTGCCGTGACGATGATCTCGTTCGAGGCGGCATCGGAGACACCTTCAGCCACCTGGGCGGACGCTGCCTGCGGAAAGGCGATCAGGGCGGCGCTCGCGAGCAGCGCGGGACCTGCCCGATGCGCACGGCGGACTATCTTATACTCCATCATTTCTCTCTCCCACGCTTTGCCGGGAAGAGCGCGGTTACGTCATTGAGGCGCAGCCAATCTCTCCCATCTTTGTATATTCTTGGGAGCGAGGAGGTATCAGCTACGCAAATAGCGTTCAATATACCGATGCTGCCAACATTTGCGTAATCGGACGGCAAAGCACAACTGGCGCCGAGAGCAAAGCGACGCGAAAGCGCGGGAAGCCTCCTGCCCGCAAGCGTGGCGAAGCCGACCGTTCGGGCCGGTCAGGCGGCGTCGCGGCCCGGACGCTGATCGAAGGTGACCACGAGACCATCGACGCGCTTCTGGATCGCCTCGGTCATCTCGCGCGGATTATAAAATTGCCGGTACCATGTGCGCAGCTTGCCATAGGGCCCGTCGGCCGGAACCGCGAGCGGGTTGATACACGCCCGCTTGTTGGCCCAGATTTCGACATCCTGCGCGAATGCCAGGCGGCTTCCTTCCTGGTACATCGCCGCATTGGCGCGGTCCTCGTCGGTCGTCTCGCGCGATCCGTCGTGCACCTTGACCATCAAGCCGTGCCAGGCACGGCTCCGGCCGTTCTCGATCGGCGTGTTGGCAATCATGATGAAACTGTCGAACGCCCCCGCCATCTCCGACTGGAGGAAACCCGGGCCCGTGTACCAGGTATCGAGGACCAGCTGGTCGCCATCGGCGGCGGTCAGCGTGCGATGTCCGGCGCTATAATATTGATGGACGATATGGCCCTTGAACTCGTTCGCGAAATACTGCCAGTCCTTCGCGCCGTGGATCGGCACGAAATGTCCGAAATCCGCCATGTTGTCGACGATCTCGACACCGTGGACATCAAGGTCGCCCATGAAATCAATCTTCCATTCGACCCATCCCGGTTCGCCGAAATGCCCCCCGAAATCGGGGAGCGCATAGTCGGGCTCGAGCCCCTCCTCGTCGTGCCACAGCCAGAGGATGCCGGCGCGTTCGACGACCGGGTAGGTCCGCAGTTTCGCGGCCTTGGGGACGAAGTCCGAATAGGGGATATGGTTGCAGGCGCCATCGGCGCCGAATTTCCAGCCGTGAAACGGGCAGCGGATCGACTCGCCTTCGACCTGCTCGCCGTCGCGAACGATATAGGAGGTCGTGTTCTTCGCGAGATGCGCGCCCATATGCGGGCAATAGGCATCGACCACATAAGGCGTTCCCGATTCGCCGCGATAGAGGACAAGGTCCTTGCCGAAATAGCGGATCGCGCTCGGCGACTTCGTCGCATCGGATGCGGCGCCGATCATGAACCAGCCGCGCGGGAACTCAAACTGGCCAAGGCCATATTCGGCAGTCGTCGCCATCCTGCATCTCCTCAGTATCGGTCACGCCTTGCAACGCGTTTGCCGAATATGTAGCTCCCGGATCGCCAATTTGCGAAGGGGCTTGCGTTGCACACCTTTTGTGCAAAAATGCACGGATGGAGTGGAGCGACCTCAAGATCTTTCTCGCGGCGGTGCGCGCGGGCTCCTACACGGCGGCCGGTCGCCAGCTTGGCGTCAACCGCACGACGGTGGGACGGCGTATCGACGCGCTCGAGGCCGCCCTCGGCGTCGAGCTTTTTCGTGAGACCCCCCGCGGGCATGAGCCGTCGCGCGACGGGGAGCATCTTCTGGCCGCCGCCACCCGTATCGAGCGGGAGATCGGCGAGCTGACCGAAATGCTTGGTACCCGGTCGCGTGCGGCGGCGCCTATCCGCATCGCGAGCAGCGCGGGCCTCGCGATCGAATTTCTCGACGAACTCGACCGGTTCCAGCAGCGCGAGCCTGGCGCGCGCTTCGAGATGCTCGCCGAAATCGACCCTGTCGAGGCCGTGACGCACCGGCGCGCCGATCTCGGCATCGCAGCGTTGCGGACCCCGCCGCGGCGGCTCCACGGCGTACAGGCGGGCACCCTTGCGCAGGCGCGCTACGGTCTCAAGGGCAAAACCCGCCTGCCCCAGCTTGGCTGGGGCCACGAAATCGACAGCGCGCTTCCCGGCCAGTGGACAAGTGCCAACCCGGCCGGTGACGCCGCCGAGGCGGGAGGGCATTCGGCCTTCAACAGCTGGCCGCAAATCAAGCAGGCGGTTCTTGCCGGCCATGGGAGTGCTAGCCTCTGGTGCTTCGCCGCCGACGCAGAGCCGGCGCTCGAGCGGCTTTCCAGTCCGGATCCACGGCAGGAATATCCCCTCTGGCTCGTGCGCCGCGCCAAGATACCGCCGGGCGGAAGCCTCGAACGGCTCATCGCCTTTCTTGCCGAAGCCCTCGGCGAACGGCTGGCGGACGCCCGGGATCGGGCGTTGGCCATGGACGGGACAGATCCTCCCCCAATCAAGCAAGGATAAGGCACGGTGGCGATCGAACAGCACGTCATGAAGGCAGCGCTTCAGGCCTATGCCGACCATATCAACGCAGGCGACGCGGCCGCGGTCATCGCGCTGTTCGCGCCGGGCGCGACGATCGAGGATCCCGTCGGGACGCCGGTCAAGCAGGGTGCCGAAATAGCGGCCTGGTTTCGGGATACGATCGCATTTGAGACGCGGATAGAACCGCTCGTCCCGATCCGCGGATCGCATGGCGACGAGGCCGCGCTGGTGTTCGACGTCGAGTTCAGCCCGCCAGAGGGGCCGCGTTTGCGGATCCGCTCGCTCGATGTCTGCCGGTTCGATGCCGACGGACGAATCACCAGTCTGCGGGCCTTCTGGGGCCCCGAGGACATCGAGGCGGTGCGGTAACGACCGAGATTGTCGATCAGAACGCAAATCAGGGATATTGAGGCTTGATTTGCCCATGAATGCGGATCAATATTCTAGAACTTCTACGCAAAAGGTCGGACTCTCCCGACAGAGAGCCGCATGAGAGGAAATTCAGGCATGAGCAAATCCGCTTCCGTCTTTCGTCCGGTCGCCGAACCGCAGGTCATCGAAGACGCGTTCACGGCCGACCAGCATGCGCGGATGCTCGACGTGGTGCGCCGCAATGGTCCCTGGTCGCTGATCCTCGCGCAGCATTTCAAGTCGCCCGACGAGGTCATCGCGACGACCTCCGGCATGATCCCCGAAGGCTTTACGCCGACGTGGGACATGTTCCTCTCGCCCGTTTTCCGCGGCTATTTCGCGCAGGCGTCGACCTCGCTCTATCCCGAAATCGAGGATTGCTTCCTCAACCAGAAGTTCCTCGACCTCGTGCGCGGCTACTGGGGCGCAGCCTATGCGACGCCCGAGAATATGCTGTTCAACATCCAGGGGCCCTGCGGCTCGGGCGGCAGCCCGCACGTCGATGCGACGCGCTTCCGCGGCATTTCGATGCACAACACCCCCATCTGGCTCATGAACACGATGGTCAAGACCGGTCTCTTCAAACGGTGGCAGGCCAAGAAGGCGCAGGTGATCAGCTGGTTCTACAAGGGCAAGATCGGCGGCGGCTTCACCTACTGGCCCGACGGCCCGCAGGAGGCTCCGAAGCAGATCCATGCTCCCATGTGGGGCCGCGCCGTCGTCGTCGAAAACGAGATGATGTTCCACAGCGCCGAGTCCAATGGCCCCTCGTCGATGCGCCGTCCGCAGGGTCTCGCCATCGATTCGCTGATGAGCGCCGACCCCGCCGATCCGGCCGGCTGGCAGATCACCACCGGCGGCGAGACGATCCAGCGCATTCCCGAGGAGGAATTCCGCTTTCTCGTCCACTGGGGCGCCGACATCTATATGGATTTCGCCGAACTCAAGCGCGCGCTCGACCACAGCGACGACCTCACGCACGAGATGGTCTTCGACATGCTGGTTGCCGATCTGCGTGCGCGCGGCGAGACATTCGAGGTTCCGAGCGATCCGCTGACCGACCAGCGCTTCATCGGCCTGCTCACCCGCGTGTACGATCCCGGCATCCCGGCAAGCTTTCCGCCCGAGCCCGAGGAACCGCTTGCAGCCTGACGGCGAGCCGCCCCCGGATTCAGGGGGCGGCCCGTCGACCGCAGCAACCCGAGGGAGAATATGGAAATGACCGCCACCAATGAGGGCGCGCCGCGCCCCGCTTTCGATCGCGACGTGCTGCTCGATGCCGCGCGGGCGCGCGCCGGACTCGACGACTTCGGCGACACCTGGTTTTTCGAGCCGATGGACCATTATATCGAGGCCGCGAACCGCACCGCCCGGCTGACGCCCGCGGGGTTTGCCGGACAGACCGAGGTCATCGTCAAGGGCCTGGTGAGCCGGCTGCGAATGATCGACGACATCAAGCGTCACCCCGAAATCCTCGCGGAGGACGTCGCAGTCGCGGGCATCATCCTCGGCCTGCCGCGAACCGGCAGCACGATTTTCCACCGGCTCCTCGCGGCCGCGCCCGGCCTTACCGCGATCCGCTGGTACGAGCTTCAGAATTATGCCCCCTTCCCCGGCGAAACGCCGGGCGATCCGGCCGAGCGCCGGGCCTATGCCCAGGCGATGATCGACGGCTGGCTCGAGGCCGCCCCCGAGCTCGCTTCCATCCATCCACTGGACCCCGATGCCCCGGATGAGGAAATTCTCGTTCTCGGGCAGATGTTCGTGAGCACGATGATCGAGGGCATGAGCTTCGTTCCCGACTTCGCGCGCTGGCTCGATGGCTATGACCAGTCGCGCGGGCACGAGGATCTCAAGACCATCTTGAAATATCTGCAATGGCAGCAACCGGAACGTCGGGGCTCCCGCTGGATATTGAAGAGCCCGTCGAACCTTCCCTATGCGGAGGTTGCCGCGGCCGCTTTCCCCGATGCCCTGCTGATCATGACGCACCGCGATCCCCTCGAGATCGTCCCCTCCTATGTCAGTATGGAAGCCGCGCTCTACAAGCTCGGCTCCACCGTCGGCGACGCCGAGGTGGGGGCGTTCTGGTTCCGGCGGCTCGTCGAATGGATGAAGATGTTCGAGACGGCGCGGACGCGCATAGGCGAGGAGCGCTTCATCGACATCGATTACCGCGCCGTCGGCCGCGAACCGATCGAGCAGGCGCGGCGCGTGCTGGCCCGGATGGGAATAGCGCAAGGGAGCATGACCGATGCGGCGCTCGAAGAGTTCGTCGCCGGCAACAAGCGCGAGCAACGCCCGATGCACGAATATTCGCCCGAACGGTTCGGCCTCGACGCCGAGGAGATCCGGAAAGCCTTCGAGAGCTACCGGGCGCGCTATATTGCCCCGGCGGAGGCCTGATGATCTCTTATTCCACTATCCGCTACGATATCGACGATGATCTTCTCATTCTCCGGCTCAACCGTCCGGAGCAGATGAATGCCTTCACGGTCGAAATGGCCGACGAACTCGAACAGGCCTATGCCCGGGCCAGCGCCGACGACGCGGTCCGCGCGATCGTCGTCACCGGCGAGGGGCGCGCCTTTTGCGCCGGCATGGATCTCTCGGTCAGCGGCAATGTCTTCGGCCTCGACGAGACACTCGAGCCGGGGCTCGCGGATCTCGCCGATCGGCCTGTCAGCGCGGCGATCGAGCGCGGCGTGCGCGACACCGGCGGGCGCGTCGCGCTCGCGATGTATGCGTGCACGAAGCCCATCATCGGCGCCATAAACGGCGCTGCGGTCGGCATCGGCGCAACGATGACACTCCCGATGGATTTCCGCTTTGCCTCGGAGAAGGCGCGCATCGGCTTCGTGTTCGGACGCCTCGGCATCACGCCCGAGGCTTGCTCGACCTGGTTCCTGCCGCGTATCGTCGGCCTCGAGACGGCGCTCGAGCTTCTTTACCGCGCCGATATCCTGACCGCCGTCGAAGCGCTGGAAGCAGGTCTCGTCCGGGAAGTGGTCGCACCCGACGCGCTGCTCGGCGCCGCCTGCAGCTTTGCCCGCTCGCTCGTGCGCGATCGTTCGCCCGTCAGCGTCGCCCTGATCCGGCAAATGCTGCTCTCGAACAGCGCGCAGCCGCATCCGCGCGCTGCGCATGACATCGAATCGCTTGCGATGTTCTACACCAGCATCGGCGACGGCAAGGAAGGCGTCGCCGCGTTCCTCGAGAAGCGGGGGCGCGCCGTCGGCGCCCCCGCGGGGGGCAAGG
>JAEWIL010000154.1 GCA_023387085.1 Pseudomonadota bacterium
GCCCCAGGGCGGGTCAGAAGATCGTCGCCGATACGTTGAAGAGGTTCGGCCGCCTTGACATCCTGGTCAACAATGCCGGCGAACAGCATCCTGCAGAAGATATCCGCGATATCAGCCCCGACCAACTCCAGCGGACCTTCCAGACCAATATATTCGGAATGTTCTATCTGGTGCAGGCGGCGCTGCCCCACCTCAAGCAAGGCGCAGCGATCGTCAACTGCACCAGCGTCACCATGTATCAGGGCAGCGAAGGGCTGCTCGACTACAGCGCGACGAAGGGTGCGATCACGGCGTTCACCCGCTCACTCAGTGAAAATCTGGTAGGGAAGGGCATCCGCGTCAATGGCGTTGCCCCGGGGCCGATCTGGACCCCGCTCAATCCGCGCGGCGGCGCGCCGGCGGACAAGGTCGCCACCTTCGGCGAGAGCACACCGATGAAGCGGCCCGGCGAACCGAACGAAGTCGCGCCGGCCTTTCTGTTCCTCGCGTGCGACGACAGCAGCTATATGTCGGGCCAAGTGTTGCATCCGAATGGCGGCACGATCGTTAATGGCTAGCGGGGCGGCAGGAGAATGATCATGCCAGCCAAATCGAAAGCCCAACAGAAAGCCGCCGGCGCGGCGCTCAGCGCCAAACGCGGCGACACGCCCAAGTCAAAACTCAAGGGTGCGTCGAAGCAGATGGCCGACAGCATGACGGAAAAGCAGCTCGAGGATTTCGCCAAAGGCTCGACCTAGGGCAAACCCGAACACGCCGACTAGACCCGTGCATTGTCCGGTGCGGGATCGACCCTATGTTTCGCGATACGATCCGCCAGCCACATCCTGCACGGGATGACGATGGCCGAGTTATTCTGCCGCTTCCAGTTCTGCCGCAGGGGCGATGGTCCTTGGAACAGCGCCCGCCTTGCTGAACGTCAGCACGCCGTCGACAATGTCGCCGGTCCGCATATCGACGCGGTCCTTGATATAATGCTGGTTGAGCCGCCAAGGCATCTGGTCGGCGTTCTTCGGCATGATGTCGAGCGAGCGCTGGATATAACCCGACGAGAAATCGAAGATATTCTCTTCGGTCAGGCTATCGGGATCCTCGAGCACGGGCGTCGCGATATCGGCGTCAGCCTGCTCCATATGGTTGAGTACGCGGCAGACATATTCGGACACGATGTCGGCGCGGAGCGTCCAGCTGGCGTTCAGGTAGCCGAACACGACCGAGAAATTCGGGATGTTCGAGAACATGCACGCCTTGTAATAGAAATGCTCGTTCCACGCGATCGTTTCGCCATCGACGCGCACCGGAATCTTGCCCGCGACAGCCAGCTTGAGCCCGGTCGCGGTAACGATGATGTCAGCGTCGAGATGCTTGCCCGATTTGAGCTGGATGCCCGTGGCATCGAAACGCTCGATATGATCGGTGACGACCGACGCTTTGTCGGCCTTCATCGCCTCGAAGAAATCGGCGTCGGGGACGAGGCAAAGGCGTTGTTCCCACGGATTGTACGGGGGCGTGAAGGCCTCGGCATCATATTTGTCACCCAGCGACTTCTTGACCTGCTTGGTCAGGAAATCGCGGACCTTCTCCGGCTTGGTCCGCGCTTTGTTGAAGACGATGTCCTGCATCTTCACATTCTTGAACCGCGTGATCTTGTACGCGAGTTCGCTCGGCAGGATCTTGCGCAGGAAGTTGGCAAAGCGGTCTTTCGCCGGCCGGATCGCATACCAGGTCGGCGTCCGCTGGAGCATCGTGACGTGCGCCGCTCCCTTGCCGTCGCCTTTGTCGGTCATCGAGGGGACGATCGTCACCGCGGTGGCGCCCGATCCGATCACGACGACCTTCTTGCCCGCATAATCGAGATCCTGCGGCCAGAATTGCGGATGGACGATCTGGCCCTGGAAATCCTCGCGGCCCGCGAACTGCGCATCGAAGGGCTCGTCATAATCATAATAGCCGGAGCCGAGATACAGCCAGCGGGCGGTCGTCGTCGTGACCGCGCCCTTGTCGTCCTCCATCGTGACGGTCCAGCGCGCCGTGCCGCTGTCCCAATCGGCGCCCGTCACCTTGGCGTTGAAACGAATCTTGTCGCGGATGCCGCGTTCGTCGACGATGCGGTTGAGATATTCGAGGATGGAAGGACCGTCGGCGATCGACTTCTCGTGCTTCCACGGTTCGAAGACGAAGCCGAGCGTGTGCATGTCGCTGTCCGACCGGATGCCGGGATAGCGGAAGAGATCCCACGTCCCGCCCAGATTCGCGCGGCGTTCGGCCAGTCCGAAGCTGCGGTCGGGGCAATTCATCTGAAGATGCACCGCCATGCCGATGCCCGAAATACCCGCGCCGACGATCAGAACGTCCTGATCCACCGGGCTTGCCGTGCCTGCCATGATTTCGTCTCCCATTTTTCTTTAGAGTGCAGCTTACGCACCACGTTGCATTTTGCAATCGAATTGACCGGCATGAAAGCAGGAGGCTTGCCGATGCGCCATTGCCGCTGTCACGATATTGTCATAGGGGCGTCACGAGTTTGCAATCATGGGCCGCGGGGGGTGCGGTAGGGGGTATTCAGCGGGGTTTATGCGTCAGATCGCGGTTCTTCCCTATCGGTTCAGCGGCGCGGACAAGGACGGGCCGACCGAGATATTGCTCATTACCTCGCGCGGGACGGGGCGCTGGGTCGTGCCGAAGGGCAACCCGCTGACCGGACTGGATCGCCACGCTTCGGCGGCGGTCGAGGCGGAGGAGGAGGCGGGGGTCATCGGCGCCGTCTGTCCGACCTCGATCGGCAGCTATGAATATCGCAAACGCCGCGCCAACGGCGCCGCGATCATGTACAATGTCGAGGTGTTCCCCCTCGCGGTGACGCGCGAACTGGACGAATGGAAGGAAATGGACGAGCGCGAGCGGCGCTGGTTCACGCTCGATCAGGCTGCCGCGTCGGTCGACGAGCCCGATCTTCAGGCGATGATCCGGTCGTTCGGCGACCGCGGCTTTCGCGCCGCGGCCCAGCGTTCGGGGGTCGTCTTCAATGTTGCTGAAAAGACAGGGGTCAATCGCATGTTTGCCTGGTTCCAGCGTCTGCTTCCCAAGCAGGGCAATTTCTTCGAGATGTTCGAGGCGCATGCGGTGACGCTGACCGCCGGTGCGGAGGCGCTTGCGCGCATGTTGCAGGGCGGGGAGGGCATGGCCGACCATGTCCAGGAAATCATCGAGCGCGAACATGACGCCGACGCGATTACGCGCGAGGTTTTGCAGACTGTCCGCCGCACCTTCCTGACCCCGTTCGACCGCAGCGCGATAACCGACCTGATCGCGTCGATGGACGATGCGATCGACGAAATGCAGAAGACGGCGGGCGCTGTTGACCTCTATGACGTCACCGAATTCGAGCCCGAGATGCGCGACATCGGCGGTATCATCGTTGACGCCGCGCGGCTCACCGCCGAGGCCCTGCCGCTCCTGCGAAACATCTCGGCCAACGGCGCGCGCCTGCACGAATTGACCGAACGGCTCGTCCGCATGGAGGGCCATGCCGACGACATCCACGCCGCCGGGCTGAAGCGCCTGTTCAAGGAGCATGGCGAAGCCAATCCGACGCGCTTCCTGATCGCGCGCGAACTGTTCCGCCATCTCGAGCGCGTCACCGACAGCTTCGAGGATGTCGCGAACGAAATCGACGGCCTGGTCATCGACCACGCGTAAGCGGGGCGTTTTCGATGCACGATCTCGCTTTTCCTCTTCTCGTCGGCCTGATCCTTCTTGCGCTGGCGTTCGACTTTCTGAACGGCCTCCACGATGCCGCCAACAGCATCGCGACCGTCGTTGCGACGCGGCTTCTCCGGCCGGTGCAGGCGGTGCTTTTCGCTGCCTTTTTCAACTTCGCCGCCTATTTCCTGTCGCTCGCCTTTCCGGCGCTGCACAAGGTGGCCGAAACGATCGGTGCCGGGCTGATCGACAAGGATCTGGTGACGCCGGCGGTCGTGTTCGGAGCGCTCGTCGGCGCGATGTTCTGGAACATCGTGACCTGGTTCAAGGGTATTCCTTCCTCATCGAGCCACGCGCTCGTCGGCGGCATCGTCGGTGCCGGCGTGGCGCATGCGGGGTTCGAGGGGATCCAGTGGACCGGCCTCAACAAGACTGTCATCGCGATCTTCCTGTCGCCGCTGCTCGGCATGCTGCTCGCTATGCTGGTGATGCTGCTCAGCAGCTGGGCGCTGCGCCGCGCGACCGCCAAATTCGCCGAAAGCACTTTCCGCTATCTTCATCTTTTTTCTTCTGCAGCCTATTCGCTCAGCCATGGTCTGAATGACGCGCAAAAGACGATGGGGGTGATCACCGTCCTTCTCTATTCGACCGGCTATTTGACCGGCGAATTCCACGTCCCGCACTGGGTGGCGATTTCCTGTTATATCGCGATCGGGATCGGGACGCTGTCGGGCGGGTGGAAAATCATCGAGACCATGGGTGGACGCATCACCAAGCTGTCCCATCATCAGGGCTTTGCCGCCTCGACCGGCGGGTCGATCATGGTGTTCACCGCCAGCCTGCTCGGCATCCCGGTCTCTACGACGCACACCATCACCGGTGCGATCATCGGCGCCGGCGTGGCTCGCCGTGCGAGCGCCGTGCGCTGGGGCGTCGCGAGCAACGTCGTTGCGGCCTGGTTCATCACCATTCCGGCCAGCGCGATCGTGGCGGCGGCCTTTTACTCGCTTACACGCCTGTTCTGATCATTCCGCTTGGCATTGTGGCCGGGCTGCACCACTACTCTTTGATGGCGGGCAAAAGGGGTGAACGTGCGCTATACAATCTTTTCGATAACGGCTGCTGTGGCGGCCTTCGTCACCAGCACGGCGGCGGCGAGCGCAGCCGGGGTCAATTACACGACCTATTCGGACGAGCAGCTTCAGGCGGAACTTGACGTCAAGATGAAGGCGGACACCGTCGATTGGTGCGGCGAAATGGAGCCGTTGACGCGCCAGATGGAGACGCGCGGCAGTTTCGGAGACCGCATCGCGATGCTGGCCGTCTATTCCGACATGGTGTGTTCCTTCAACGAGGAGCGATGGGACGATGCCTTTCGCCGGATGAAGCTTTGGGAGCAAAGGTCGGGGGTGGGTCTCGACTATCCCCTTTCGGTCATCATCCCACAAAAAGCAGCGCGGCTCGACGTTGCCGAAGCTCGGTACCTTGCGATTATCGACGCGGCGAACGTCGGCGGCGTGACCCGGGAGCAGGGCGTGTTCATCTGGGATCTCGCGCGGTCCTATGCCAAAGCGAATCAATCCGAACTACGCATCGCCTTTTTCCGCAAGCTGGTGGACCCTTCCCGACTGGAGAAATTCCATGTGTTGACGGGCGAGGCGATCGGATCGGAACTGTTCCGCTGGGAAGCCGAGGCGGGGCATGTGGATGCCGCACGCGCCTTGCTGCCCCGGATTACGTCCCCGCGCATATTTCTTTCCGCGCTCGGCGATCGGCGCTTCGCACCGCTCTGGTCCGATATTGAGGCGCGCAGCGGAAAGAATATGGCGACTGTGATTAACGCGCTCGTCGAGCGGCGAACCGCGTGGTTCGATGCCGATCGCAACAACCAGGAAGCCCTCAAGGAGCTTGCCGACGCCTATCTTTACGCCGGGCGGTTTGACGATATTCTTTCGCTTGTTTCGCCGCGCGAACCGGCGGAGGCCGATTATAGCACCTTGACCGAAGACATGAGCTGGGCGCTCGGTACGAAGATACGCGCGCTCGACGCGCTCGGACGCCATGACGAAGCGGGCGCGCTGTTCGACCGTATCACCGCCATCGACCCGGGCGACGGAAAAGGCTGGGTAGTCGGCCTTGTGATCAACCGTGCGA
>JAEWIL010000048.1 GCA_023387085.1 Pseudomonadota bacterium
GCTCAAACGCTTTTCGAACGCGCCTGGCTCGCTCGCCTCGTCGCGCGGCGCCTATCGCACCAGCGATTATTATTGGGGCGCGAATGGATCGTCGATGCGGCTCGCGGGGCTGGAGGCGGACAATAACAATGCCGACATGCGCGCGATCGTCATCCACGGCGCCTGGTACGCCGAACCGTCGCTGATCGCGACGCAGGGCAAGCTGGGGCGCAGCGAAGGCTGTTTCGTCTTTGGCGAGGAACTGCTGCCGATGGTGCTCTACAAGCTTGGCCCGGGGCGGCTGCTCTTCGCCGACAAGCTGAGCGCGCCGCCGCCGACGCCGACGTTCCAATTGCCGGCCGAGCCGCTGCCCGGGACCGAGAATATCGTCCGTACGAATGCGACGAACGGGGCGTTTCCGAAAACGGCGGATTAAGGTCCGAAGCTCGATAAATTCGTCATTCCCGCGAAAGCGCCAATGACGATGGTTTCCTGATCAATCAATAGATCCCGCTGTTGCCCAGCTTGCCCGCCTGTGCCGACGTGATCGGAACCGTCGGAACCACCGCCGGCGGGTTCGGCGAAATCACTACCGCCGCCGCGCGGCCCGGCTTGGCGAAGCTCGCGACGACGGGCGCGTCGCGGCCGTAGATGTCTGCGAGCTTGGTTATGCCGCCCTTGGCACCCGGGACAACCGTCCAATAAGCGACATAGACAGGGAAGGGCTGTTCGAAGCTGAACTTCGTCGTCTTCCCGCTTGCGATCGCTTCGCCGAATTCCTCGGGCGACTTGCCGGCGAAATAGACCGCCATCAGACCCGAGAAGTGCAGCGCACGCTCGGTGCGGATGCAGCCGTGGCTGAAGGCGCGCGCGGCGGCGTTGAACGCCCCCTTCGACGGCGTGTCGTGGAGGTAGATGGCGTGCGGGTTGAGCATCTCCATCTTCATCACGCCCAGCGCGTTGTTCGCGCCGGGCTGCTGCACCACCGACAGCGTCTTGCCGCTGCCCGTCCAGGTATATCCCTGCGCCCGCGCGCGCGCCGGATTGCTGGCGATCGTCGCACCGATGCCTTCGGCGATGATGCTCTTCGGCAACGTCCATGTCGGGTTGACGATGATGCCGGTCGCCATCGGGTTGAGCTGCGGCGTCGGGGTGGTCGGCTTGCCGACCACGGCCTTGTGCGTCGCGATGACCGTTCCGCCATGAATGGCGCGGGTCAGATATTCGGGAACGTTGCTCACGACATAGCGATCGCCGAGATCGCGCGGCATCCAGCGCCAGCGTTCCATGTTGACGCGGATCGCGTTGGCGTCGGCGGGGGTTTTCGCGGTCTTGAGCGCGGCCTTCAGCGCCGCGAAATTGGGATGGACGGGATCGAGACCGGCCAGCGTATCGGCGACGCCGCCGGCGGTGAGCGCCGAGGTCAGCAGCCCGATCAGCGGGATGTCCTTTGTGTCGCTGTCGGTCATGAACCACTGCTTGCGCGCCACATTGGGGGTGCGGCCGTCGCGCAGGTGCGTCGCAAGCAGCAGGAAGCTGTCGGTCGCGACCCTGTCGAGCTGGTCCTGATCGCCGCTATCGATCGCGGCCTGCAGCCCGTCGGGGTTATAATCCTTCGCGAATAGTCCCTCGTCGCCGACGCCCTTGATGAAGGCGAGAAGCGCGCGGGCGTTGGCCTGCGACCAGTCGGGCAGATTGGCTTCGGATACGGTTTCGACGACCGGGGCGTCGTCCTTCACCTTGTCGGGTTGCAGGACGACCGAATCCTCCTTCACACCCGTCTGTGCAAGCGCGGGCGCCGCGAGCAGTGTCAGGGGGAGGAGCAGCGCCGCAGGATGGCGCACGACGAGGGGGGAGTTTTTAACCATGACCAAGGCCATAGCCAAAAACTTTCCCTAGTTAAAGTGAGCTAGACCACACCCAAGGGGTGGTAGCGGGAATTAGGCCGCAAAGGTGCGCGGTCGGTACCGACGCCGAGCCGGGCGATCAGGCTGCGCCTTCGGCATCCTGCTTTGCGAGCCATTCCTCGAGCCACTTGATCGTATAATCGCCGTGGATGACATCGGGGTCGGCGAGCAGCGCCTGATGGAGCGGGATGTTCGTCTTTACCCCGCCGATCACCATCTCCTCGAGCGCGCGGCGCATCCGCATCATGCAGCTTTCGCGGCTGCGGCCATAGACGATCAGCTTGCCGATCATGCTGTCGTAATAGGGGGGAATCGAATAACCGGCGTAGAGCCCGCTATCGACGCGGACATGCATGCCGCCCGCGGCATGATAGGCCGTGACCTTGCCCGGCGACGGGAGGAAGGTCCGGGGATCCTCGGCATTGATGCGACATTCGATCGCATGGCCGCGGAATTCCAGGTCTTCCTGGCGGACCGAAAGGCCCGCGCCGCCCGCGATGCGGATCTGTTCGCGGACAAGGTCGAAACCGGTGATCATCTCGGTCACCGGATGTTCGACCTGGATGCGCGTGTTCATCTCGATGAAGAAAAACTCGCCATTTTCCCAGAGAAATTCGATCGTGCCGGCGCCGCGATAGCCCATCTTTGCCATCGCATCGGCGCAGATGCCGCCCATGCGCGCGCGCTCCTCGGCCGAGATGATCGGCGACGGGGCTTCCTCGAGCACTTTCTGGTGCCGACGCTGGAGCGAGCAGTCACGCTCGCCAAGGTGGATCGCGTTGCCCTGACCGTCGCCGAAAACCTGGAACTCGATGTGTCGCGGGTTGCCGAGATATTTTTCCATATAGACGGTCGGATCGCCGAAGGCGGCCGCCGCTTCCGACGAAGCCTGCCCCATCAGGCTTTCGAGGCTGGCCTCGTCGGGAACGACCTTCATACCGCGCCCGCCGCCGCCGGACGCGGCCTTGATCAGCACCGGATAGCCGATTTCCCTGGCGAGCTTCTTGGTTTCCTCGCTGAAGGTCACCGCGCCGGGCGAGCCGGGTACAACAGGCAGGCCAAGCGCGACCGCCGTGCGCTTCGCCTCGACCTTGTCGCCCATGGTGCGGATATGCTCGGGCTTCGGCCCGACGAAGATCATGTCGTGCGCTTCGATGATCTCGGCAAAGCGTTCGTTTTCGGAGAGGAAGCCATAGCCGGGGTGGATCGCGTCGGCGCCGGTGATCTCGGCCGCCGAGATGATCGCAGGGATGTTGAGATAGCTGTCCTTCGCAGCCGGCGGGCCGATGCACACGGCCTCGTCGGCGAGGCGGACGTGCATCGCGTCGGTGTCTGCGGTCGAGTGGACCGCGACCGTCTTGATGCCCATTTCGTGGCACGCGCGGTGGATGCGCAGCGCGATCTCGCCGCGGTTGGCGATCAGCAGTTTCTCGATAGCCATCGGGTGGATCAGCCGATTGTGAACAGCGGCTGGTCGAATTCGACCGGCTGGCTGTTCTCGACATGCACGGCCTTCAGCGTGCCGGCGGCGGGGGCGACGATCGGGTTCATCACCTTCATCGCCTCGATGATCAGGATCGTGTCGCCGGCCTTCACGGCAGAACCGACGGCCGCAAAGTTGGCCGCGCCGGGTTCGGGCGCAAGATAGACGGTGCCGACCATCGGCGACTTTACGG
>JAEWIL010000059.1 GCA_023387085.1 Pseudomonadota bacterium
GGGTGGCCCAGATAGTCCGGCGCGAAGAAGATCAGCGCCGAGAAGACGAACAGGAACACCAGCACGCCGCCGCCGTCCTTCGCCGTGTAATACGGGTGGAACGGCACGGTATCCTGCTCGCCCTTCACTTCCACGCCCGTCGGGTTCGACGAACCCGGGATATGCAGCGCCCAGATGTGCAGGATGATGACACCCGCGATCACGAAGGGCAGCAGATAGTGCAGCGAGAAGAAGCGGTTGAGCGCGGCGTTGTCGGGCGCGAAACCGCCGAGCAGCCACACGCGGATCGGTTCGCCGACGACCGGAATCGCCGAGAAGAAGCCGGTGCTCACCTGCGCGCCCCAGAAGCTCATCTGGCCCCAGGGAAGGACGTAACCCATGAAGGCCGTTGCCATCATCAGGAGGAAGATCACGACGCCGAGCAGCCACACCATTTCGCGCGGCGCCTTGTACGACCCGTAATAAAGGCCGCGGAAAATGTGCAGATAGACGACGATGAAGAACATGCTCGCGCCGTTCATATGCGCATAGCGGATGAACCAGCCGGCGTTCACGTCGCGCATGATATGCTCGACCGAGTTGAACGCGACACCGGCATTGGCGGCATAATGCATCGCCAGCACGATACCCGTGACGATCTGGATGACCAGCGCGGCACCGGCGAGGACGCCGAAGTTCCAGAAATAGTTGAGGTTGCGCGGAACCGGATAGCCGGGACCGGTCGCATTATAGACGAGGCGCGGGATCGGCAGCTTCTCGTCCATCCACTTCATCAGCGGATGCTTGGGTTCATAGGGTTTGGCCCAGGGAAAGCTCATCTTATCTCGCTCCTCAGCCGATCGTCACGACGGTGTCGCTGTTGAATTCATAGGGCGGCACAACCAGATTCTTCGGCGCCGGCCCCTTACGGATGCGCGCCGCGGTGTCGTAGTGCGAACCGTGGCACGGGCAGAAATAGCCGCCGTAGTCGCCGCGATTCTCGCCCTCGGCGGCGCCGAGCGGCACGCAACCGAGGTGGGTGCAGACGCCGAGGGTGATCAGCCAGTTTTCCTTGCCGGGCTTGGTACGCTGGTCGATCGTTTCCGGGTCGCGCAGATCGCCGAGCGGCACCTTCTTCGCCGCGGCGATTTCGGCGGGCATCAGGTTGCGGACGAACACAGGCTGCTTGCGCCAGCTCGTCTTGATCGCCTGTCCCGGCTGAATCGCCGAGATGTCGATTTCGGTCGTCGACTGCGCGAGCACGTCGGCCGACGGATTCATTTGATTGACCAGGGGAAGCACCACCGCGACCGCACCGACACCGGCAAAACTCACTGCTGCGATATTGATGAAATCCCGGCGCCGCACGCCATCTTCGATGCCGGCGGAAGTATCGGTTTCACTGGTCATTCGACTGCCCTTGCATGGGTGAACTGACATAGTTCCCGAGAAGGAGTGACCCGCCCTGCTAACGCGCACACGAAATGGCGCAGCCCGGCGGCCCCTCCGGGAATTGCGGGCCTGATAGCCGCACAGTCCGGGCTTGCCAACAGGCAATTTCCGCTTCTTGCAACGGACGATGACAGGCCGCCCAAGCCTCTCGATTCCCGGCGCCTTCGCCTTTATGGCGGCGGCATGGAAATTGCCCTGTTCCAGCCCGACATCGCCGGCAACGTCGGCACGATCCTGCGCACCGCCGCCTGTTTCGGCGCGCCGGCGCATATCATCGAACCCTGCGGTTTTCCGTTCGGTGATGCAGCGCTGAAGCGCGCCGGAATGGATTATGCGGTGCGCGCCAATGTGCGGCGGCATCCAGACTGGGCTGCTTTTCGGCAGTGGTCGCAGATCGGTGGACAGCGGATCGTTTTGCTGACGACCGCGGGGGCGACTCCCCTGCCCGCCTTCGATTTCGAGCCCGGCGATGTCCTGCTCTTCGGATCGGAGAGTGCCGGCGTTCCGCACCATGTTCACGAGGCCGTTACCGCGCGGGTCGCGATTCCGATGCGGCCCGGCTTTCGATCCTTGAATGTGGCGGTCGCGGCTGGCATCGCGCTCGCTGAGGCGCTCCGTCAGACGAAAGGCTTTTCTGCATGATCTCGCTCGACCCCCAGCAACAGGCCGCGCGCACATGGTTCGAATCGCTGCGCGACCGGATCTGCGCCGAATTCGAGGCAATCGAACGCGAGTCCGGCAGCGACGCCCGCTTCGACTACACCCCCTGGGACCGCGAAGCCGACGGGATCGCTCCGGGCGAAGGCGGCGGCGGTGTCCGCGGCGTGATGACCGGCAAGGTCTTCGAAAAGGTCGGGGTCAATGTGTCGACCGTCGGCGGCGAATTCTCGCCCGACTTCGCCCAGTCGATTCACGGTGCGGGCGAGGACCCGAGTTTCTTCGCCACCGGCATCAGCCTGGTCGCCCATATGGCGAATCCGCACGTCCCCGCCGTCCATATGAACACGCGCTTCCTCGTCACGAGCAAACGCTGGTTCGGCGGCGGCGCCGATCTCAATCCGCCAATTCCCTATGAAGAGGACACCGACGCCTTTCACGCGCGCTTTCGCGCCGCGTGCGCACCCTATGGCCCCGACGTCTATGAACGTTACGCGAAATGGGCCGAGGATTATTTTTACATCCCGCACCGCGGCGTGCATCGCGGCGTCGGCGGCATCTTCTACGATCATCTCGAATGCGGGGACGACGCCGAGTTCGATCGCAACCTTGCCTTCACCCAGGCTGTCGGCGACGCCTTCCTCGACATTTTCCCGCAAATTGTACGCCGGCGGATGGGCCTGCCGTTCACCGAGGCGGAACGCGAAAAGCAGCTGATCTGGCGCGGGCGCTATGCCGAATTCAACCTCGTCTATGATCGCGGCACGCTGTTCGGACTCAAGACCGGCGGCAATATCGATGCGATCCTGATGAGCCTGCCTCCACTCGCCAAGTGGAACTGATACGAAAAGGGCGCCCCGTTGCGGGGACGCCCTTTCGATCATTGGATGGTCAAATTCGGTTCAGGCAAAAATGTCGCTCTGGTTCGTCGATCCCAGCGCGCGGTAAATGCCCGCGGGAATAGCGACCTGCAAATAGGCCATGGGTACGCCCAGCAACAATCCGCCAATCGCGATTCCGACAAAGGACCCAGCGCTCGGTGTGCCACCGCCGGCGAACATCGAAACTCCGACGATTGCCCCCAGGATCATGGATATGACCATGGCGGCGATGAACAGCAGAACAAAATAGCCAAGGAGTTTCCACTGCGAGGCGCCGGTCATTCGCCACGAATCGGCCATCCCCGACAGAATATTGTACGAACGCCGGTCGGCCATGATCGGACCGGTGCAGGACAGGCGCCCAGCAAGCCAGGCACAGAACAGGAAAAAAACCGGGATCATCAACAGCACGAACACGCCTGCGCCCGCCGCGGTTCGCGGATCGGGATTTCCACCGGCGAGGCTGGTGAATGCGCTGCCGAACAGCACGAACGCAATCAAGACCAATATCAGGACGACCGCGATCAACAGGAGCAGAGTCGGCAGCGCAGCGATCAGTCCATAGCCCAGCGCCGCGCCTACCGGCTCGCGGCCATGGGTCAGGCCGATCCGCCAGGAGGCGAAAAAGCTGCCCGTCTGCAGGATATAGTTCGCGAGGCCGAGCAGGATCATCGAACCACCCATCGCCATCACGCCGCCACCGGAGGCAAAGCTCATGGGATCGGTCAGGGCTGCCCCGCCGCCGAGCGCGAATTGCAGGATCAGCGGAATGATAATTCCAACACCGATCAACGCGATTGCGTGGTTCACTCCCTGCCCTGAAAAGAAGCTGGTCGCATAGGACCACGCCTGACTGATGCTAATCCTGTTCATCCCCTGGACTCCCCGTTGCAAATTTCAGATGGCGCGACCCTCCGATCTCAGGCGAAGATACCTTCGTTCCCGCGCGTCGACAGCTGTCGGTAGATCGCGGCGGTGATCGCCAGCGAGACCAGCCCGCTCACGGCCGCAACGCCCCCCTCGACCAGTCCCGACAGAATCCGGCCAATCCCTTCGCCGCTGCCGAAGATGGCATAGGAAATGGCGCCGAGAATCGCGGAGACGATCAGGATCACGACGAATATGAGGAAGAAGAAAAGGAAAATGCGCCAGCCGTTGTCGCGGGTGAGCGCCCAGCTTTGCCGCAGCGCGGCCACGGGGTTATAAAGCGCCCGGTCGGCGATGACCGGCGCAGCGGTCGAGAGGCGCGCCCACAGATAGGCGGTCACACCGGCAAACAACAAAAGCCCGACGAAGACGAGCAGGATTCCGACTCCACCCCCTGCGGCGAAACCCGGCATGACAAGAACGAGCGCGATCAGCGCGATCGCGATCGCCATGATGATCTGAACCGCGATCATCGTCGGCGCCATCTTGAGCGCGAAGACGAGCGCGTCGCCGACGCTGGTTCCGGTGCGCGCCAGCCACAGCCGCAACACCCCCACACCGCCGACCGCACCCACGAGGCTGACGAGCAATTGATAGGGAATTATTTGCCGCACGCCTTCGCGATACGCCGTCATCACCTGTTCGAGCGAAGCACCGCTGGCCGGCTCGATCGGTGCGGGACCGAACCAGCTGAGCGCCAGGGCGGGAAGAAAGAAGAACACCGCGGCGATCGTGCCCGTCAGCGCGCTGTGCGAGCGCAACAGGGTCATGCTATCGTCCCATGCCGCACCCATATCGAATTTTGTCATTGATACCCCGTTGTTTTCTTTTCCCGGATCCCGTTGAAACTGGCCATCTTCATCCCCAATGTCCAGCCTTGTTACGAAAGCCGCACCATAGTTGCATCGGCGCGCGCGAACCGGCAGGACAGCCCCATAATGAACGCCCTTCCCGCCCCCGAATGGACCGTATCGTCCGGTCTGACCGACTATGCGGCCGCGCTTGCCGATATGGAGGCGCGCGCCGCGGCTATCCATGCGGGCGCAGGCCGCGAGCTCATCTGGCTGCTCGAGCATCCGCCGCTCTACACCGCAGGAACGAGCGCCGACCCTGCCGAACTGCTCGACCCGCGCTTTCCGGTGTTCGAAGCCGGGCGCGGCGGGCGCTATACCTATCACGGCCCCGGCCAGCGCGTCGGCTATGTTCAGCTCGATCTGACAAAGCGCGGGCGCGACGTGCGTGCCTATGTCTCGGCGCTCGAGGGCTGGGTCATCGACGCGCTCGCGCTGCTGGGGGTGTCGGCACGCCGCGCCGACGGCCGGATCGGCATCTGGACCGATGACGAACAGGGCCGCGAGGCCAAGATCGGCGCGATCGGGGTCCGCGTAAAGCGCTGGGTGACGCTCCACGGCTTTTCGCTCAACGTCGCTCCCGACCTTTCGCATTTCGGCGGCATCGTCCCGTGCGGAATCGCGGAATTTCCGGTCACCAGCCTCGCCGCGCTGGGAAGGGACGCATCCTTCGGCACCGTCGATCGTGCGCTTTCCGAGACCGCACCCGCCTTTCTCGACAAGCTTCGGGCAAGCGACTAGGAACAGCGGCATGACGCGGATCATCCTCAGCTCGCTGCTCCTGCTTTCGCTCGCCGCGTGCGGCAACGAACCGTCGGGCAAGTCCACGACCAAGCTCGACGCGGTCGAGGTTCAGCCTGGCACCGTCAGCGATTCGATGATCATTCTCGATAATGTGGCGGGAGACGGAACCGCGATCGACAACAGCGTTCCCGACGATGGCGCCAAGAAGGATGCGGCCAAGCCGGCTACCGACGCGGCAGCCGAAAGCGACGCCACCGCGCCGGCGGCCCCCGACGCTGTCGAGGCGCCCGCGGCGGCCAAGGCCGTCACACAGGACAGCGCCGCGAAAAAGAGCGAATAGCCCTAGCGCAAACCCAGACTTTTGTGCGTCTGGAGCGACAGGCGCCAGCGCGGGTCGGCCATCACCAGATCGATGCACGCCTGCACATTGGCGGCGCCGCGCGAATCGTCGAGCGGCTGGATCAAAAGATGCGCGAAGTCGAGATCCGCCAGCGCCGCCACGTCGCTGCCGGGCTGGGGCCAGACGAGTTTCAGCTCATCGCCGCTCCTTTGTACCAGTTCGCTGCCCGCTTTCGGGCTGACGCAGATCCAGTCGATGCTGCGCGGCACGGGGTGCGTGCCGTTGGTTTCGATCGCGATGGTGAAACCCGCCGCGTGCAGCGCGTCGATCAGCGCCGCATCGACCTGAAGCATCGGTTCGCCGCCGGTGAGCACGACATAGCGATCGGCTTCACCCTCGCCCCAGCTCTCGGCGATAACGTGCGCGAGCGCAGCCGCGTCGGCATATTTGCCGCCGAGGGTGCCGTCGGTACCGACGAAATCGGTGTCGCAGAACCGGCAGATCGCCTTCGCGCGATCCTGCTCGCGGCCGGTCCAGAGATTGCAGCCGGCGAAGCGGCAGAAGACCGCGCGGCGCCCCGCCTGCGCGCCCTCGCCCTGCAGCGTCAGAAAAATCTCTTTGACGGCGTAGGCCATATGATCAGGCGTAGCGCGTCGGATCGGCAAGGCCCGCGTCGGCGAAGCCCTTGCTGCGCAGCCGGCAGCTATCGCAATAGCCGCAATGCAGGCCTTCGGGCGTCGGGTCGTAGCACGACCAGCTCATCCCCGCGTCCATGCCGAGCCGCGCGGCTTCGGCCGCGATGTCGGCCTTGGTCATATGCTGGAGCGGGGCGTGAATGCGGAAGTCGACACCCTTGTCGCCGTCGCGCGTCGCGAGCCGGGCAAGCTGTTCGAAGCCCGAAATGAATTCGGGGCGGCAATCGGGATAGCCCGAATAGTCCAGCGCGTTGACGCCGATCACGATGTCCTGCGCCTGCCGCGCCTCGGCCAGACCAAGCGTCAGCGACAGGAAAATGAGGTTGCGCGCGGGAACATAGGTGATCGTAACATCCTCCCCCACACCGACCTTCGGCACATCGATGGCGGCGGGCAGCGCCGACCCGCCGAAGCGGCGAAGATCGAGCGGCAGGACGATATGCTCGGCCGCACCGATATGATCCGCAATCCGCGCTGCCGACTCGAGCTCGACGCGATGGCGCTGGTTATAGTCGATTGTCAGCGCGACGATCCGCGCGCCAGCCTCGCGCGCGAGGCCGGCGCAGACCATCGAGTCGAGCCCGCCCGACAGGAGGACGATCACCGTTTTTCCGGAAACTTGCTGCATCGGCGCCAGATAGGCCCGCACCGCAGAGCGCGCAAGTGCGGCGCCGCACCAAAGAAATGGGCCGCGCGGCACTTGCTGCACGGCCCAGTTCGGCATGAAGCCGTTAGGGAGAAGGACACACAAGGTGCGTCGTGTGTCCCTTTTACCAGCGCGTGGTTAACAAGCGGTTAGGAGCAAGCGCCCGTGCGGCGCGCCTCGATCGCCTGCGAAAAGGGCCGCCCGCCCGCGATGCCCTGCGTATCGATCTGCACGAGGCGATTGGTTTCGCTGCGGATCGTCGTGCGGCCATGCCCCGCGCCCGGGCAGGTGTAATGAACCGTCACCGACGCCGGCGTATCCTGGATGATATAGCGCGAGCAATTCGATTGCGGATGTTCGATCTGGATCATCCGGCGCGCGTCGCCCAGGCACATCGTTTGCAACACCGCGTCCTTGCCACGCTCGCGGAGCTGCCAGCTTCCCTTTTCAAGGCGGTCGAGCATCGCGAGCGTCGGTGCCTGCGCGGGCACCGTGGTTGCCGCGGCGAAGCCGAACGCCGCCAAGGACGTTCTGAAGAGGGGGGAGAAGATCGCCATTTTTCCTTCCATCCGGTCGTCCATAATTGGACGGAAATGCGACCCCATCGAGGATGAGGTAGCGATATCGGGTGAAGAATTCAACCGCCTGGCGCCAATTGGGCTCGCTTCATCGCCATCGGGACGCAAAAGCGGACCTACGCGCGATCAGCTATGCGTCGCAACCTTGTCGAGCGAGATTGGAAAGACGCGCGAGCAAAAGGCGCAGTCGACGTTGATCATTCCACCCTCGTCAGCCATGTCGCTTCGCTCGGCTTCGGGAAATTTCGACAGCACGCCGGCAAAATAGTCGACGCTGCAGCGACAACCGCGCGAAACGACCTCGCCCGGCTCGACGCGTACCTCGTCCTCATGGAACAGCCGCCACGCCAGCGTTTCGAGCGACGTCGCGGGATCGGTCAATTCCTCGGCCTTCAGAGTCGTCGCGATCGTCTTGGCATGGTCCCATTCGGGAAGGTCGTGTCGCACATGAAGGCGATCGCGACCGACCTCGCCCTCGGGCAGATGCTGGAGCAACAGGCCGCCTGCCACGCATCCTGCCTCCGCGTCGTGCCGCGCGGCGAGGCTGACCAGGCTAGGGATCTGTTCCGACTGTTCGAAATAATGCTCGGCGGCATCGCCGATCGACGCGCCTTCCAGCGGGACGATGCCCTGATAGCGTTCACCGCTCGCCGCCTGGTCGAAGGTGATCGCCAGAAATCCTTCGCCGAACAACGCGAAAAGCGTCGGATCGGCACCGACCTCGGCAAGCCGCTCGGCGTCAAACTTCAGATAGCCGCGCAATTCGCCGCCCTTGTAATCGCAGACGAGCAATTCGACCGGACCGCCGCCGGTCTGCGCCTGCAGCGTCAGCTGGCTACCCTCGCCCTTCAGCGTCGAGCCGAGCAGCGCGGTCAGCACGAGCGCCTCGGCGAGCAGCTTTTCGGCTGCCGGCGGGTAATTATGCGCGGCGATGATCGTGTTGAGCACCGGCCCCAGACGCACAAGTCGTCCGCGCACATGACGCTTGGCGATCGTGAAGATCAGCGGCTGGTCGAACCAGGTTTCTTGCGTTCCGCTCATAGCTTGCCGAGCGCCCACAACAGGACCGATTTCTGGGCGTGGACCCGGTTTTCTGCCTCGTCCCAGACCCGCGACTGCGACCCGTCGATCACCGCGTCGACGACTTCCTCGCCGCGGTGCGCGGGCAGGCAATGCAGGAAGATCGCGTCGCCCTTCGCTGCGGCCATCAGCCGCTCGTCGACCTGATAGGGCGCCATCGCCGCAAGCTTGTTGTGCGCATGATCCTGTCCCATCGACACCCAGGTGTCGGTGATGACCAGATCGGCGCCCGCAACCGCATCGCGCGGGTCGCGCACGATGTCGATCTTCGCGCCTTTCGCCCGCGCCGCCTCGACGAAGCCGGCGTCGGGCTCATAGCCCTGTGGCACCCCCGCGCGAACGTTGAAGCCGAACAGCCCTGCCGCCTCGATCAACGAAGCCAGAACATTGTTGCCGTCGCCAAGCCACGCCAGCTCGAGCCCCGGTAGCGCCTTGCCGCTTTCGACGATCGTCAGCAGGTCGGCGACGATCTGGCACGGATGCGACAGATCGGTCAGGCCGTTGATAACCGGTACGCTGGCAAAATGCGCCAGTTCCTCGGCCTTCTCATGATGGTCGGTCCGGATCATGATCGCATCGGCGTACCGCGAGAGCACGCGCGCGGTGTCGGCGATCGTCTCGCCGCGGCCGAGTTGCGTCATTCCGGCATCGAGTATCATCGGCGCGCCGCCAAGCTGGCGGATCGCGATGTCGAAGGACGCACGCGTCCGCGTCGAGTTCTTCTCGAATACCATGGCGAGCACATGGTCGACGAGCGGCGTGTCGGCGTCGGGCTTCGCCTTCGGCCAGCCTGCGCGCGCCGCCTTGCGGTCGATCGCGTCGGCGAGCATCGCCGCGACGGCGTCGCTGCCCGCGTCGGACAGATTCAGGAAATTCGGCATCATGCCCTCCGTTCTGCAGGAACGGAAAACATCAGGACGCCGGCGGGGTGTAGCTCGCCGCACCCGCCGACAATTTCTCGATGCACTCGTCGATATGGCCCTGCTCGATGTTGAGCGGCGGCAGGATGCGGACGACATTATCGCCCGCGGCGACCGTCAGCAGGCCGTGATTGTCACGCAGATGCGCGACGAAGGCGCGGCTGTCGGACTTCATCTTGACGCCGAGCATCAATCCCATGCCGCGCACGCTCTCGAACAGATGGTCATGGTTGGGAATGAGCTGTTCGAGCGCGCCGCGCAGCCGTTCACCGGTTGCCTTGACCTGATCGAGGAAGCCGTCTTCCAGGATGACATCGAACACGGCCTGCCCCGCCGCCATTGCGAGCGGATTGCCGCCATAGGTCGAACCGTGCGTGCCGATCACCATCCCGCGCGCCGCCTTTTCGGTCGCGAGGCAGGCGCCGAGCGGGAAGCCGCCGCCGATGCCCTTCGCGGTCGCCATGATGTCGGGGGTCACGCCGAACTGTTCATAGGCATAGAGCGAGCCGGTACGCGCGACGCCGCACTGAACCTCGTCGAAGACGAGCATCAGGTCGCGTTTGTCGCAGATATCGCGCAGCGCCTGCAGGAAGGGCTGCGACGCGGGGCGTATACCGCCCTCACCCTGCACCGGTTCGAGCAGGAAACCGGCGGTGCTGTCGTCGACCAGGTCGAGTGCGGCGTTGATGTCGTCGAACGGCGCATAGGCGAAGCCCGGCAGAAGCGGATCGAAACCCTTGCGAAGCTTTTCCTGGTTGGTCGCCGAAATCGTACCGAGCGTGCGGCCGTGGAAGGCGTTGTTGAAGGTGATGAGCGTATGCTTGTGCGCGTTGCCGCCGCTCGAATGATAAGCGCGCGCGGTCTTGATCGCGCACTCGACCGCCTCGGCGCCCGAGTTGGTGAAGAAGACGGTGTCGGCGAAGGTATTGTCGACCAGCCGCTGCGCGAAGGCTTCGCCCTGCGGGCTGCCGTACAGGTTCGAGACATGCATCAGCGTCGCGGCCTGATCCTGGATCGCCTTCGTCAGATGCGGATGGCCGTGGCCGAGCAGATTGACCGCGATGCCGCTCGCAAAGTCGAGATAGCGTTCGCCGCGCTCGCCGATCAGATAGGCGCCCTCGCCTCGCACCGGACGCACACCGCACCGGGGGTAAACGGGCATCAGCGGCGTGATCGACATGTCGGGCACCTTTCAACAATGACAAAAGTAAAAAGGCGACCCCGGAATGGGCCGCCCTTGGTCGGGCCGCCCCTATACCGCCGCGGCAAGAGCCGCGTCAACACGGGGCTTAGAGCGACTTCGCCGCCTCCATCGCGAGCGCGACCGAATGCTTGCGCGCCACATGGTCGTACATCGACGACGCGACGATGATCTCGTCGACGCCGGTCCGCGCCTGAAACGCCTTCAGCCCGTCCGCCACGTCTTCGACCGTCCCGACCGCCGAGCATTGCAGCACATGATCGAGGATCGCGCGCGCGTTCGGCGGCAGACTGTCCTTATAGCCTTCGAGCGGCGGCTTCATTTTGCCCGGATTGCCGGTACGCAGCGCAACGAACGCCTGCTGCTGCGACGAGGCGAGCAGCTCGGCCTCCTCGCGCGTATCGGCCGCGAACACGTTGAACGCCGCGGCCGCATAGGGTTCGGAAAGCTGCGCCGACGGCTTGAACTGGCGGCGATAGATGTCGAGCGCTTCGTCGAGCGCGTCGGGCGCGAAATGGCTGGCGAAGGCATAGGGCAGCCCGAGCATCGCCGCGAGCTGCGCGCCGAACAGGCTCGACCCGAGAATCCAGAGCGGGACGTTCGTTCCTTCGCCGGGCACGGCGCGAATACCGAGCCGGTCGTCGCCGGCGAGGAAAGCCTGCAACTCGACGACGTCCTGTGGAAACTGCCGCTCATCGCTCGCGAGGTTGCGGCGCAGCGCCCGCGCGACCACTCCGTCGGAGCCCGGCGCGCGGCCAAGGCCCAGATCGACGCGGCCGGGAAACAGCGCCTCCAGCGTTCCGAACTGCTCGGCGATCACCATCGGCGCATGGTTCGGGAGCATGATACCGCCGGCGCCGATGCGGATCGTCGACGTCGCCTGCCCGATATGGACGAGCACCACCGACGTCGCGGCGCTCGCAATCCCCGCCATGCCGTGATGCTCGGCCACCCAATAGCGCTCATAACCCAGCGCCTCGGCGTGGCGGGCGAGGTCGGCGGCGTTGGCGAGCGACTGGGCCACGGTGCCGGTGTCGGTCACGGGCACGAGGTCGAGGAAAGAGAGTTTCGTCATGCAACCGATATGCGGTGCACGCGCCGCCGGTTCAAGTTCACCACTTCCTGCTCGCCACGAAGAAAAACTACGCCCGTTCATCCTTCGGCGAATCCATCAGAACATAGGTGGTGATCGAATGGACTTGGGGCAGCACACCGAGAACCTCGGTATGGAAATGTTTGTACGCCGCCAGATCAGTCGTCTCGACGCGGAGCAGATATTCGATCGTGCCCGTGATATTGTGGCACTCGCGCACCTCCGGCGCTTCGGCCATCGCAGCCTCGAAATCCGCCTGCGACTTCTTGGTGTGCGACGACAGACCCACGGTGACATAGGCGAGGAACGTCAACCCCAGCTTCGCGGGGTCGATCACCGCGCGATACCCCTTGATCACGCCGCTGCGTTCGAGTTCCTGCACGCGGCGCAGACAAGCCGACGGCGACAGCCCGACACGGTCGGCGAGTTCGATGTTCGAGATTCGTCCGTCGCGCGACAGTTCCTGCAATATCCTGCGGCCAATGTCATCGATCTTGGTCATAGATTGCACATAATACTTGATTCCGGGTCATGTTTGCAATCCCAGCACAGGAAAACGCACTATATTGCGCGCCATGAACCAGACCACCCTCGCCGCGCTTTCCGCTTTCGCGCTCGTCTCGTCGATCACGCCGGGGCCGAACAATATGATGCTGATGGCGTCGGGCGCGAATTTCGGCCTTCGCCGTACCGTTCCGCACGCGCTGGGTGTCGGCATCGGGTTCACGCTGATGATCGTCCTCGTCGGCCTCGGCCTCATGGGATTGTTCGACCTGTTCCCCGTGCTCAACATCGTGCTCAAGGTCGTCAGCGTCGTCTATCTGCTATGGCTCGCGTGGAAGATCGCCAATGCAGGCGCGCCCGGCAATGGCGAGGCGCCGCGCGGCAAGCCGATGAGCTTCTTCCAGGCGGTGCTGTTCCAGTGGGTGAACCCGAAGGCCTGGTCGATGGCGCTGACCGCGATCGCGCTCTATGCGCCCGACCGCAATCTGATGGCGATCCTGTTCGTCGCGGCGGTCTTCGGCGTCATCAACCTGCCGTCGACCAGCCTGTGGGCGGTGATGGGCGTATCATTGCGCGGCTGGCTGTCGAGCCCGGCGCGGCTGCGCGTCTTCAACTGGACGATGGCCGCGCTGCTGGTCGGGTCGCTCGCGCTGCTCATCTGACCCGATTGCAAGGTTTCGGTTCGCAACCTAAAGACGACGCTCCCACTCCCCTTGCGCCGGAGAAACGAACCAATGCAAAGCCGCCGTCTCGGAAAAAGCGCCATCCACGTCTCCGACATCTGCATGGGGACGATGACCTTCGGCAGTCAGACCGACGAGGCCGAGGCCTTTCGCATTCTCGACCGCTGCTTCGACGAGGGGATCAATTTCTACGACACCGCCGAAGGCTATCCGGTGCCGCCCGACATCAAATGGGTTGGCCGCACCGAAGAGATCGTCGGGCGCTGGATGAAGACCAAGCCGCGCGATGCGATCATCATGGCGACCAAGGTCTCGGGGCCCAGCCACGTCTGGTTCAAATCGCCGTGCCGGGGCGGAATGACCGCGCTCGACCGCAAGAATATCATGCAGGCGATCGACGACAGCCTGACGCGGCTCCAGACCGACTATGTCGACCTCTATCAGACGCACTGGCCCGACCATGACTCCCCCTATGACGAGATGATGGACGCGCTCGACGAACTCGTTCGCGTCGGCAAGGTCCGCATTCTCGGGTGCTCGAACGAGACCAGCTGGGGGCTGATGAAGGCGCTTGCAGCGTCGGAGAAATTGGGCGGCGCGCGCTATCACACGATCCAGAATAATTTCAGCCTCAACAATCGCCGGTTCGAGGATGAACTGGCGCAGGTGTGCCGGCAGGAGGGCGTCAGCCTGATTCCCTATTCGCCGCTCGCCGGCGGCGTGTTGTCGGGCAAATATCAGGATGGCGTCCGGCCCGAAGGCGCGCGCTTTTCGCGCTATCTCGCGATGGAGGGTCGGCAGGCGGCGATGGGCCGCCGCTTCGTCAACGACAGGTCGCTCGCCGCGACCGCGCGCTATCTGGCGATCGCCGAAGACAATGGCCTGCATCCGGTCACGATGGCAACCGCCTGGTCGAAGCAGCACGACTTCGTCGCCTCGACGATCGTCGGGGTCAGCGCCTATGACCAGGTCGACCCGATCCTTGCGGCGAAGGACCTCGTGCTGAGCGACGATGTCATCAAGGCGATCGACAAGGTAAGCCGCGACATCCTTTACCCGATGGGTTGACCCGCCGGCCAGTCGAGGACGAGCGCATCGCCGACCGCGAGCGCGCGCCATGCCTTTGACAGCCGTTCGAAATCCGCGAAAACCCGCGGCTCCGCCGCATCGATCCGGCGCGTTCGCCGGCACTGAGCGAGGCGCGGATACGCCCGGCCTCGGCCAAAGCCGCGCGCTGCGCCGGGCCGTCGGGGCGCCTGCTGCTGCGCCAGGCGACGTCGAACAGGAAGGCCGCGAGTTCGGACAATTCCCCTTCGCGCCCCTGCGCCTTGACGAGCTTCGCACCCCTCGCGACCTGTTTGCGCGCCGCGCGCTGGCGATCCTTCGCGGAGAGGGCACCGCCCGCTTCGACATGGAAGGAGCCGGCATCGCCACCCGCACCGATCTGGCCGAACACGCCAGTCTTCAGCCCCAGCGCGGCCTCGACGACGAAATGAACCATGTCGTGCGGCAAGTCGGGATCGAAACCGGGCGCGGGATCCATCACCAGGACGGGCAGCCCGTCGCGTTCGATCCGCATCGAATAGCGGCGTTCGCCCGACCGGATAAAATGGACTTTCATCGCATCGTCGGCGGCCTCAAAGCGCCGCCCTGAACAGCTCCAGCATCCGGCCCCATGCCTTTTCGGCGGCGGCTTCGTCATAGGCGCGGCCGTCGGGCGGGCACCAGCCGTGCATCGCGCCCTTGTAGACCTCGACCTCATGCCATTGCTTGCGGGGAGTCAGCACGGCGTTGAGCCGGTCCTTTTCCTCGGGGTTCTGCTGGTCGTCATTGTCCGCGATCGCGAACAGGAAGCCGGCGCCGGTTTCGGGGATCAGCAGATGCGGGCTGTCGGGCTTGTCGGTGCCGACCGACGCGCCGTGGAAGCTGGCTGCGGCTTTCACCCGCGCGGGGTTCAGCGCGGCGGTGTAGATGACCATCGGTCCGCCCATGCAATAGCCCGCAGTGCCAAGCCCCTTCGCGGTGTCGACCTCGACCTGTGCGTCGAGGAAGGCGAGATGTGCGGTCGCGTCCGTCGTCACCAGCGTGCGGTTCAATTGCTTGAGATAGCCGAACAGGGTTTCGCGCACGCTGGGATCGTCGAAATCATGTCCGGCATAGACGACCGGCGACTTGGCCCAGCGGTAGAAGGGATTGACGCAAAGCACCGCGTAGCCGTCGCCCGCAAGCCGGTCCGCCATCTGACGGAAAGCGGGACGCAGCCCGCGAATATCGGGCCATATCAGCACGGCGGGATGCTTGCCCTCGGTCGGCGCGACGAAATAGGCATCGACCGTGCCGTCGTCGGTCTTGATCTCGACATCGCGGCCCTTGACCGGCCCAGCAGCGCAAGCCGCGGCAGGCAACATCGAGGCGATCGCTCCGGCGCCTGCAAGCGCTGTAAAGCTCCGCCGGTTTACCGGAAGACCCGCGCGGTCGAGGTCGGCTTCGGTAAGGTCGTTGCACATGGGCTTTCTCCTTGGGGGCTTTGGGAAAAGTCGCGGAAAACTGCGCAACTTCACTCACGATTCCATATCTCATCCCGTCATCGGGATCGAACCAGAAGCAAGGCTAGTCGAGCCTTGCTTTATAGGACAGCGGTTTTTGGCCGCTTCGCTCCTCCCTGTGGCGAAGCCATGGGGAGGTGGCAGCGCGAAGCGCTGACGGAGGGGCAATGACGCGCCGTTGCTGCCCCTCCACCATTCGCTTCGCGAACGGTCCCCCTCCCCATCGCTACGGGACCGGGAGGAAACTTATCTCATCGAACGCCATTGCCACATGATGGACACCGACATCGCGCAGCATCGCGCCATGCTTCTCGCGATCGGTGATATGCCCCGCG
>JAEWIL010000168.1 GCA_023387085.1 Pseudomonadota bacterium
CGCCAAGCCCGGTATCGACGACCGATTTCAGGAAGCCCATGCCGGCATTGTTGACGAGAATGTCGAGATTGCCGTCGCGCGCGACGATTTCGTCGATCAGCATCGTCCAGCCTGCCTCGTCGGCGACGTCCTGCCGCCGCGCCTGGGCCGACAGTCCCTCGCCGCGGATCGCGGCTGCAGCGGCCTCAGCCTCGTCGACGTCGATGTCGGTAATCGTAACCGACGCTCCTTCTCGGGCGAATTCCTGCGCTGCCGCCAGGCCGATGCCGCGCGCGGCGCCGGTGATGAGGACGCTCTTGCCGGTGAAACGCATCGTCGATGCTCCTCGATAGATCGGACAAATTCGGGGACGGCGGGCTAGGGAGGGATGGCCCGCCGATTCCCGTGCGGGGGTTCAGAAGCTGAATGTCGCTTCGACCCCATAAGTGCGCGGTGTGCCACGGTTCAGATAGTCGAGGCCGAAGACGTCGATGTTGAGGCCGTAGGTGTAGTAATATTTGTTGGTCAGGTTCTTGACCCATGCGCTGACCGACAGATTGTCGTTCGCCTTGTAGGTCAGCCGGCTGTTGACGAGCCAATAGCCGGGGTTGCCGCAGGTGAAGGCGACGCCTGCGGGGCGGACGGCACCCGGCGCGCCAGGCTTGTCGCAAGGATCGAGGCCATAGTCGCCGAACGCGTCGAAATAATATTTGCCCATATAGCTGGCGTCGCCGCGCAGGGTCAATTTGCTGTCGCCGTGGTCGAAGATATCCCAGTCGAACCCGGCGTTGAAGGTGATCTTGGGCGCGTTGGGGAAGGGGTTGCCGTTGACGTTGCGCGTGAACTGCGTCGCCGGATCGGTCGGATCGACCACATTGCCCTTATATTTGCTGTTGAGATATCCGAACGAGGCGTTGAGCTGAAGGCCGTCGGCGGGTGCTACCGTCAGTTCGGCTTCGCCGCCCCACACACGGCCGTTGGCGCTGCGGGTGAAGGTGGTGGCGCCGACGACCTGCGTCGTCTGCTGGTTCGAATAGTCGTAGTAGAAGCCGGCAAGGTTGAGCTGAACGCGGCGGTCGAGAAACTGCGTCTTCAACCCGCCTTCATAGGCGTTCACCTTTTCGGGCTTGATATAATAGACCTGGTTCGTGCCCTGATACGCGAGGCCGTTATAGCTGCCGCTGCGATAGCCGCGGCTATATTGCAGATAGGCCATGACGTCGTCGGTGAATTTATAGCTGATGTTGGCGCGGCCGGTCAGGCGGTTCGCCTTTTCCTGCAGGTTCATCGTCGGCAGGTCGGGATCATAGGGAAAGGCATAGGGGATCAGGTTGACCACCGGCGTCACGCCATCGAGCGCGTAGATGATCGTGCTGCCGTTCCGGAACTTCACCTTGTCCATCGTATAGCGGAGGCCGACGGCCACGGTGAGCTGGTCGGTGGCCTTCCATGTGAGGTCACCGTAGATCGCCTTCGACGGGCGCTGGATGTCGAACCTTTGCTCACCCAGGATCGGACCGAACGGGCCCGCGCCGGCGGCGAGACACCCTTGATAATAGGCGCCGCCCGCCGGGAAATTGCCCGAGTTGTTGATCGCGGCATCGGTCTGGTACGCGACGAGCGTCCGCGCATCGAAAAAGCCGTTCGGGTTGACGACGACGGGATCGCAGAAGCCCGCCGAGCCCGGGGTCAGCGTCGGATCGAGCGCGAAAGCGGGCAGCACGCGGATGGAATCGGGTGTCCCGATCGGGGCATTGTTGTAACCGCCGGGCACCCCCAGCCCCAACAGCATGGGCCTGAGCGCGCCGAAAAAGTCGGGCTCGTTCCGCGTCTTGATGGTGTCCTTGCCGTAGTAGAGCCCGCCGACGAAATCGATATTGTCGTCGGAATAGTTCAGGCGCAGGTCCTGGTTGAAATTCTTGCTGGTGCTGTTGAACCGGATCGAGCAGACATCCAGCGGCGATCCGTCGCAGTCATTGGGCGAGATGCTGTATTTGCCCGTGTCGTATCCGGTGATCGAAGTGAGCGTGAAATAGTCGTTCAGTTCCAGCGCGATGTTGAGCGCGACACCCTTCGACGAGGAGAGCGACTTGCCGCCCTGGTCGGCGGCAACCTCGTTCTTTCCGAGCGCGCGGCCGCCGTTTTGCGCGGGATTGAAGCGCGAATAGCCGACGATATCCTCGCCGTTGGCGAACTGGCCGATCGAATAGGCATTGGCCGTCCAGGGATCGTCCTTGGCGGCATAGACCTTCAGATTGATGTCGAGCGTCTCGGTCGGCTTCCAGCGCAGCGAAATGCGGCCGGCCATCGAATCGGTGTTGGCGACATGGCGATCCTGCACGGGGTTATATTGCCAGCCGCCGCCCTTCGCGACCGTGCCCGCGACGCGGATGCCCAGCACATCGGGGACGATCGTCTTGTCGAAACCACCCTCGACCGTTTTGGTGTGGTAATTGCCATAGCCGAGCGTGAAATAGCCCTCGTCTTCGCCGAGCCCGGGCTTTTTGGTAAAGAAGCTGATCGCGCCGCCGGTGGTGTTGCGGCCATAGAGTGTGCCCTGCGGTCCGCGCAGCACCTCGACCCGGTCGATATCGTAAAGCTGCCCGCCGTGGCTGGCGCGAAAGCTCTGGTAGACTTCGTCGACATAGACCCCGACGGGCGAGGCGGTGGACGCCGAGAATTCATTGGCGACCGAAATCCCGCGCAGCGAGAAGTTCGGCTGGGTCTTGCCATAGGGGGTCGAGATTTGCAGGCTCGGCACCGCGCCCATCAGGTCGGAGGTCTCGTTGATCCCGCGCGCCGCGAGTTGATCGCCGCCGATAGCGGACACCGCGGCCGGCACATCCTGAAGTCGCTGTTCGCGCTTCTGCGCGGTGACGACGATTTCGGCGATCCCGCCGCTGCTCGCTTCGTCGGCGGGCGGCGCATCCTGGGCAACGGCAGCGCTGCTCCAGCCCATCAGCGCGGTCGTGGTCAGGCAGGTCGCCAGAAAAGCCCTGTTCGTCATGCTTTCTCTCCCGTCGTTCGACCCCGTTCTGTGCGGCGTCTTCGTCGGAGATGACGCTATGGTGCCGCGCGGTCCGGCGCCAGTCGGAGGGGCGGGGGGAGCGAGGGGGGGGAGGGGCAGCGACCGCTTGCTCGCCCGGGGTCAAGGCATTAGCCTTGGCGTAACAAATGGAGGGCAGCCGAATGACCGTCCAGTCGGGATCGAGGAACCAGACCGCAACGCACCTGCGTGCGGTGCCGAGCTACGGCGTGAGTTCACCGTCGGATCGCCAGCTCGTTCCGCCGCGCTTTCCCGCCGACCTCGTCGGGCTCGACGCACAGCTTTATTGGCTAGATCGGCTGGCGGCGTGCGAGGTCTGCGTTGTGCAGGCGCCTGCAGGGTATGGAAAGAGCGCTTGGTGCGCGGCGCTTTTTGCGGAAGCGCGCGCTGTTGGCTGGCGCTCCGCATGGCTGTCGATCGACAGGGATGACGCCGCCGATGTGCCGGCACTGCTGTGCGGTGCCTTTGGTGTAGTGCACGACGAGACAGCGACGGAGGCCGCAATCGCCGATCTTGTTGCGGCGCGGATCAATGCGTGGGAATCGCCCTTCCTCCTCGTCGTCGATAGTGTCGACCACCTCCGGAATGCGCGGGCAGTTGCGATTCTGGGCCGCTTGATGCGGCGCCCGCCGACACAGTTGCGCCTGCTGCTGTCGGGCCGCGGGCGGCACGGCATCCCGCTGGGAGACGCGGCGGCGCGCGGGATGCTGCTATCGGTCGGGCGCGCCGAGCTGGGCCTGTCCGACGCCGACGCGCAGAGCTTTTTCGCGCAAGCGGGCGCGGCGCTCGATGCGAACGATATCGCCGCGCTCAATCGGTTCGTCGAGGGCTGGCCGGCCGCCCTCCGCTTGCTGGCGCAGCGGCCCGGCCGGAACGGCGCGATGCTGCGAGCGGGCAATCGGGAAGCGTTGGCCGAAGCTATCGCTTCGCTCGTCGATCCGCTGATCGACGAGTTGCCGGCAATCGAGGCGCAATTGCTACGGCGTGTCGCTATTGTCTCTTCGCTCGATGTCGACCTCTGCCGCCTGCTCGGCGGCGAGGACGACAGCTTCGCCATGCTGCGCGAGCTTGAGGCAAGAGGCGTCTTCGTCGAGCGGACGAGCGATGGAGACTATCGCCTCCACCCCGCCGCCGCGGCGGCCATCGCGCGGCGGCTCGCAGGCGATGAGGTGGTGCAATTGCGACGGATCGCGGCACGTCATTTTGCGCGTCGCGGGATGGTCCGCGAAGCGATCGAACTGGCGCTCGCATGTGGCGATTGCAATGAAGCCGCAGCGTTGATCGGCGGGGCTGCGATGCCCCTGATCGAAGCTGGCGATATCGGTCCGGTCGTCGAGTGGATGGATCGCCTGCCCCCGGAAATGATCGCCGGCTCGCCGGGGATTTCCCGTGCCTGCGGTTGGCTGGCCATGATCCAAGGCGCGCCGGCTTGTTTCGTCGATGGTCCGGAAGGGTGCGTGCTCGAACTGCTTCACGACGTCTACGGCAGCGACCGGCCGGACGAAGCTATCGAGGCATGCGACCGGATTCTCGCGGATGCCGGCGATCTTTCGCCCTTTGCCGTGGACATGGCGCGCGCGGCGCAGGCGCTGGGTGCAGCGCGGCGCGGCCTGTTCGGCCTCGCCCACGATGCGATCCGGCC
>JAEWIL010000162.1 GCA_023387085.1 Pseudomonadota bacterium
GCGGGGGTGGAGGGGCCGCGACGTCACGCCACTAGCCCCTCCGTCAGCGCTTCGCGCCACCTCCCCATGGCTTCGCCACAGGGAGGATTATGTCCGCTTCCGGTCGGGAAACCCGACGCCACCCACCCGCGGTTTGCCCGAACTCATTTTCGCCTTGAGGGCAGACCCGCCTAACCACCAACGGCTTGGTAATGGATGGTTACCCCGTTCACGCCGGGACGCTGCTCAAATACTCTCGATTTCGCGGCATACCGAACGAGTAGCTGACTGGACGAAAGCCATTTTATCTCCGCCCACGGGCCGCCCCAGTCACCGACGCGCGCCAATCCATGATCATCATCGGCCACGAAAGCATTGCCGGCTCCCGTGACCGAATCTCCGGCATCCAGGACAGAAATCTGGGTTGAAAAGCCGGTCTCCGCTCCGCAATCGCGCTGGAATATCACCGCGTTATGTCGACCATCAGGCGAGACCGATCGCGATACCACGCTGCTTCCGCAACCGTCCGAACATCCGCTGAGCGAAAGCAGGAAGGCCAGAAAAGGCCATGCCCGGAGCATTGCCGTCCTCACCCGCCGTTTGCGCGAATCCATTGCTCGACCACCGGTGCGATTTCCTCGCGCCATTTGCGGCCGTTGAAGATGCCGTAATGGCCGACACCCTTCGCCATCAGATATTTCTTCTTCCCGGCGGGCAGCGCCTTGGCGAGCGTCAGCGCCGCCTTGGTCTGGCCGATCCCCGAAATATCGTCGCGCTCGCCCTCGATCGCGAGGATCGCGATATCCTCGATCTTGGAGAGGTCGACCGGCTTGCCGCGATGAAACATCTCGCCCTTCGGCAACAGGTGGCGCTGGAACACGGCATCGACCGTCTGAAGATAGAATTCGGCGGTCATGTCGCAGACCGCGCGATACTCGTCATAGAATTCCTTGGTCTTGTCGGCGCTCTCGCCGTCGCCGTCGACCAGATGCTTGAACATCTCCCAATGGCTCATCATGTGATTGCCTAGGTTCATCGACATGAAGCCCGCGAGTTGCAGGAAACCCGGATAGACGCGGCGCCCCGCGCCCGGATACCAGGCGGGAACGGTGACGATCACATTCTCCTGGAACCACGCGTAGGGCCGCGTCGTCGCATGCTGGTTGACCGCAGTCGGCGCCTTGCGCGTGTCGATGGGCCCGCCCATCATCGTCAGCGTCGTCGGCCGGCACTTGTGCTTGTCGGCCGCCATCACCGCCGCGGCCGCGAGGCTCGGCACCGAGGGCTGGCACACCGCGAGCATATGCGCGTCCGGCCCGATATGTTCGAGCCACGAAATCAGATAATCGACATAATCGTCGAGGTCGAACTTGCCCGCCTCCAGCGGCACGTTGCGCGCGTCGCGCCAGTCGGTGATCCACACATCGTGACCGGGGAGCATCCGCTCGACCGTGCCGCGCAGCAGCGTTGCATAATGGCCCGACATCGGCGCGACGATCAGCAGCTTCGGCTGACCCTCGCTGCCCTTATGCCTGAAATGCTTGAGCTGGCCGAAGGGTTTGCGCGCCTCGACCTTCTCGGTCACGCGCACCGTCTCGCCATCGACAACGGTTTCATACAGCTCGAACCCTGGCTTTCCGCGCGGCGCGGCGGCGTGCGCGAACACTTCGAGCGCCGAGGCGAACATCGGGCTGCCACCGAAATAGCCAAGCGGGTTCGCGGGGTGCTGGATCGCCTGCGCGCCGGCGGTCGCCAGCGCGCTCGCCCCCGCGAGCCAGCTCTTCTGCATGTCAAAGGCGTGATAGAGCATTGGTCTGAAAATTCCTTGCGTCCGGTTCGACGCTCTTGCGGCGCCTGAGTCCTGCCCAGTCTAGGGAAACGCTGTCATTGTGCAATGCATCAAAGCACTGCGCTCACCCTTTTCGATGATAATTGGCGACATCGACACGCTGGCGTCCTTCGCGGCGCGGGCGCCGCCCGGCAACAACAGCGAATAGGCGCCGGTAAAGAGGAGGCGCGGCCCCCGCCCTCCCTATTTACGCAGATGTGCTTCAAAGCGCTTGAAGACAGAGCGTCGTTGAGCGGCGCGCGGGCGGCTGCTAGGGCATCCCGCGATGGCGACCCAATCCGATCAATCCGCCCCGTCCCGCCGCAAGCTGTCGAGCCTGGGCATGGTCTGGCGCTATGCCAGCCGATATCCGCTGCAACTTCTGGTCGCGGCGATCGCGCTCGGGGTTGCCGCGATCGCGACGCTCGCGATACCCTATCAGTTCAAGCAGATGATCGACACGGGGTTCGTTGCCGGCGGCGGCGATGTCGCGCCGCATTTCCGCTTCTTTTACGTCATCGTCGTCATTCTCGCGCTCGCGACGGCGGTCCGCTTCTATTTCGTGAGCTGGCTCGGCGAGCGCACCGTCGCCGATATCCGCGAGGCGGTTCAGCAGAATTTGCTGCGCCTCGCGCCCGGATTCTTCGAGGAGAACCGTCCGTCGGAGATCGCGTCGCGCATGACGTCGGACACGTCGATCATCGAACAGACCGTCGGGACCACGGTCTCGGTCGCGCTGCGCAACACGGTCATGGGGATCGGCGGCATCGGCTATCTCTTCTCGCTGTCGCCGAAACTGACCGCCGGCATGGTGATCGGCATTCCCGTCATCATCATGCCGATCGTCCTGCTCGGACGCCGCCTCCAGAAGGTGTCGCGGTCGAGCCAAGACCGCGTCGCCGACATCGGCGCCACGACCGCCGAGCAGTTGGGCGCGATGAAGATCGTCCAGGCCTTCGGACAGGAAGCACGCGAGGCTGATCGGTTCACGGCTGCTGTCGAAGCCAATTTCGCCACTGCAAAGCGCCGCATCCGCCTGCGCGCGACGATGACCGCGATCGTCATCGGTCTGCTCTTCGGCGCCATCACCACCTTGCTCTGGTATGGTGCAGCGGGCGTCGCCGCAGGAACGATCACCGGCGGCACGATCGCCGCCTTTGTTCTGACCGGCGGGCTCGTCGCGGGGGCGTTCGGCGCGCTCACCGAGGTTTATGGCGACCTGCTTCGCGCCGCCGGCGCCGCCGAACGGCTCCACGAACTGCTCGTCGCCGAACCCAGCATCGCGCCGCCCGCTAGCCCGCGTCCGCTTCCCGAACCGGCGGTTGGAACGCTCGAGTTCGACCACGTGGAATTCCGCTACCCCACGCGCCCCGACGCGCCGGCGTTGCATGATTTCAGTCTCGCGATCCGCGCCCGCGAAACCGTCGCGATCGTCGGCCCCTCGGGCGCCGGCAAGTCGACACTCTTCCAGCTTTCCGAACGCTTCTACGATCCGCAGGGCGGCCAGATCCGTCTCGACGGCGTGCCGCTGCCCGATCTCGACCCCGCCGATTTGCGCGCGCGCATCGCGATGGTGCCCCAGGAAACCGTGATCTTCGCCGCTTCCGCGCGCGACAATCTGCGCTACGGCAATTGGCTCGCCACCGACGAGGAACTCTGGGACGCGGCCCGCGCCGCCAATGCAGCGGATTTCATTCGCAAGCTCCCCGACGGCCTCGACACTTTCATGGGCGAAGGCGGTGCCCGGCTGTCGGGCGGCCAGCGCCAGCGCGTCGCGATCGCGCGCGCGCTGCTCCGCCGCGCGCCGCTGCTGCTGCTCGACGAAGCGACCTCGGCGCTCGACGCCGAATCCGAGAAGCTGGTTCAGGACGCGCTCGACGCCCTGATGCACGACCGCACGACGATCGTCATCGCGCACCGGCTCGCGACCGTCCGCGCCGCCGACCGCATCGTCGTGATGGACGAGGGACGCATCGTGGAGGAAGGCCGGCACGACGATCTGGTCGCCGCCGACGGCCTTTACGCGCGCCTCGCCCGCCTCCAGTTCCAGGACAAACCCGCCGCCGCCTGACCGCCACCCTTTGAAGGAAGCCGCCGATGCCCGTTACGCTCTATGATCTCACCATTCCCGCCTACATCCACGGTCTCGGCGCGCTGTCGGGGCAGCTCGGCAAGGCGCTCGATTGGGGCGAACAGAATGGCGTCGGCGAATTGCAGTTCGTCACGGCCCGGCTCGCGCCCGATATGTTCCCGCTCGCCGCGCAGGTGCGTTTCTCCTGCGCCCAGGCGATCCAGGCGGCGGTTCGTCTCGGCGCGGCAGACGACGCCCCCGCACTGGTCGAAGACTTAAGCGATTTCGCCGGGCTGCAGGCTCAGATCGCGGACACGCTCGCTTGGCTCGACGCCATTGACCCCGCGGCATTGAGTAGTGACGACGACCGGCCCGTCGGATTCGACCTTCCGAACGGCATGGCATTCGACATGACCGCCGCGACCTACGCGCGCGACTGGGCGCAGCCGCAATTCTATTTCCACCTGGTCGCCGCCTACGCCATTCTGCGCCATATGGGCGTGCCGCTCGGCAAGGCCGATTACGTCGGTTACATGATGCAATATCTGCGGCCGGGAACCGCGCCGACGGCCTGACGCCACGCTGGCGCCTCGGGTTCAGATGAGGTCGCGGTAATTGGCGATCCCCGGAAAAGCGATCTTGCCGCCCCCGTTGCGACGGATTGCGCCGATCGCCTCGTCGACGCGCAGATAGCGCGCCCGCGCCTCGGGCTCGAACATCAGCGTGGCCTGTTCGGGTCGCTCGGCGGCAGCCTTCACCAATTGTCCGAGCTCGGCGAGGTCGACCGCTTCGCCGTTCCAGCGAATGATATCGCTGGTATCGATCGTGATCCGGTTTTCGTCCAGTATCTTGCCGCCGCCATCCACGCTCGGCAGCGTCACGTCGACGCTGTGCGTCGGCGGCGGAAGCGTGATGATGAACATCACGAGCATCACCAGCATGACGTCGATCAGCGGCGTCGTATTGATCGCCGGATCGCCGTTGGGATCGGCCCGAAAAATGCTGCGATGAAACTGGCTGCGTCGACGCATGATATCGCTCCCTGCCGGGCGGACCAAGCGCCGTCGACGCTCGCCCCGCGCTACCGGCCGACCCGCGATAGCCGAACCGCGCCGTGACCGGTCATGTTATGGTATAACATTTTTTGATATTGGCAAATAGAAAGCGCGCTGCGCGCTCGCGCGTCACGCGGACACAGACCAAAAAGAAAGGGCGGCACCTTTCGGTACCGCCCTTCTTTTCTTTCAACCCGAACCGGGCTGGAAATCTTACATGCCCGAACCCGGACCGTATTTGATTTCCACGCGGCGGTTCTGATCGTTGCGGACGCCGTCGGCGGTCGCAACGGCCGGACGGCTTTCGCCGAATGCTTCGGCCGAGATCGCGCTGTCCGAGATACCGCGAGCGGTCATGTAGCTGCGGACCGCGTCGTTACGGCGCTGCGACAGACCGACGTTGTACTTGGCCGAACCCGAACGGTCAGCGTGACCGGCGAGCCAGACCTGCGTACCCGAGCAACCACGGTTATAGGCGCTGATCGCATTGTCGAGCGTTGCGGCAGCTTCCGGCGTGATCGCCGACTGATCCCAGTCGAAGTACACGATGTACGGCCCGGGCTCACACACTGCCGGCGGCGGCGGCGGAGGCGGCGGCGGGGGAGGCGGCGGCGGCGGCGGAGCCGGCGGAGCCGGCGGCGGAGCCGGTTCGGCGCCACCGAAGTTGTACGTCAGCGTGCCGAGGATCGAGTGCGACCGGAAGCGCGTCGAAACGTCGCGGCCAAGCTGATCGACGAGGTCGAGGTTGCTGGCGTTGAAGAAACGATACTTGATCCCGACGTCCCAGTTCTTGCTCAGCGGAGCGCGAACACCGGCGATGGCCTGCCAGGCAAAGCCCGTGTCCGAATCGTCGAGAAACGGACCGGCGAACACGGGTTCGACCGACACGCGGGCCACACCGGCACCACCGCCGACGAAGCCCTGCAGGCCGTCGTCGTCACCGAAGTCGAGCAGACCGTTGACCATGAAGCTGAGGGCGTTCGAATCGCCGTTCAGACGGGTCGAGCCGACGAAGGCAGGGCCGACGCCACTTGCGGTCTGCGGAATGCCGGGAGCGGTAAAGGTGCCACCCTTGATGTCGGCTTCGCGATAGCCGACTTCGACTTCCGCGCGGAAACCACCGAAGTCGTAACCAACGGTGCCTTCGACATCGTAGCCAGCCCGGTGATCGAGCGTACCAGCGTTTTTGACAGCGCCAATGTCCAGGTCGATATCTTCGACCAGCATTGCGCCACCACCGACACCAACATACCACGAGTTGTCGCGCGCCAGAACAGGCGACGCCAGGGCAGTGGAGGCCAACGCCACAGCGACGGCAAGCTTCCTCATAGTAAATTCCCCTTTCAATTGAGATTCACGTCTCGACAGACGTCCTACTCGTGCCTTTGGTTCCACGCAAGCTAACAAATCGTCAATCTGTTGCCAAAAAGTCGCACTTGGCACGCGAATAGAAACAGAATCAGGCTTAAATCAGAATACCATGCGCCTCGAGCGACAGAATCAAGGCGGCGATGCTCGCGCGTGCCTCGACATCGATTGTAACACCGCCCTCGGGATTCGGAACGCTGCCGGGAAGGGACCATTCGCCCCCCGCACAATGCAGCCACCCGCCATCGCTCAAACGTACCACCCGCATCCCCGCGCGCGGCGCCACGAAGCGCCACCCCCCGTCGCTCCAGATCGCGATATGGTTGGCCCGTCCGGTCCAGCCACCGCTCGCACCCGATCCCACAAGCCAGCATTGGCCGGGTCCCGGGTCTGCCGGCGGCGTGCCGAGGGGGCCGTCCTCGACAGCCGCGTGGACGAGCGCGTCGAGCAGGGTCAGCGCCTCATTGTGCGTCACTTCCTTCTGCGCTTGCGCCATCGCCAGCAGGGGCAAGGAGAAGCGCGCAGTCTCGGGCATTTCGCTCATGGCATATCCTTCTCAGGTCAGGGTCAGAAAAAGCGGCGGCGACAGCGCGAAATCACCGATCTGCCGTATGGAAAGCACGGCACCGGGTGGAATATCGGCGAGGGTCGCCGCGTCGATGGCCAGCGCAGGCGACGCCGTTTCCCACGGTCCGGCACCCGCGCCGGTCGATACGAGTTCGACGCGCCACGCCTCGCGGCTTTCACCCGGCCCGATGTCGATATGATCACGCCAGCCCGAATCGACCCGCGAACGCCGCGTCCAGCCGAGCTCGATCCCGCCTGCCCCGTCCGGCTGTAATCTGGGATGGACCGGTGCCAGCGGGCGCAGCGCTTGCCCCGCGGCCGGTACGGAGATCTCGCTGACCGCGCTTCCCGACCGCGGCGCCCATTGCAAGGTCGCGGCCCCGCCTTCGGCGGCCCGTGCCAGCGCGTCCGGAACCATCAAAGGCGCCGCATAGTCGAGCAGCACGAAGGCCGTCCCCGCTGCATGCACCGTCGCAACGCTTCCACATCGTCCGCGCAGCAGGCGCGACAGCCGCCAGACGCCGGCCTCGACCGGCTCGGCGGTCCCGAACTGTAGCAACTCGTCCCCCACCATCGCCCGGTTCGCACCGTCCAGCAGCGCCCGGTCGTCGACCGATTCCAGCACCATCGACGGATTGACCAGCGTCACCCGCACTGCATTGTGTAAATCATAAAGCAGCATACTGCCCGTCGGCAGTTCGGTGTCGAGCGTCCCCAGCGCAGATGCCGGATGCGCGGTACCGATTGCCACCGGCTCGGCCCCCGCCGCCGGCCGAATCCAGATATCGGCCCCGCGCCAGCCATCGTTGCTCCCCGCCGCGGCAACCGCCAGCAAGGGTGCCGAAGCCGGGACAGCACCGATATTGGGAAGGTCGAACAGACAGACGAGGCCGTCGGCATCGGGCCAGTCCGGACTGGAAACGGGCAGGCCGGGATCGGCCGCGACAGTGCCCGCGGGGATCGGTTGATGCCGGCGCAACTCGAGCCTGATGTCCGAGTCGCGGACGGTCCGCGACGCGATCCGCCAGGAGTCACCCTCACCCGTCGCGACAAGACCGCCGACGGGAAGCGCCAGCGCGCCAAAGTCGGCGCACCAGGTCAGCATCTCGCGCCCGTCGCTGGCAGCTCCTGCCAGCTTCCGCGCCAGCGCGCGCGCCGACGCCGCCGGCAGCACGGCGGGCAGGTCGACGCGCTCCTCGCGCATTCCGCCGCCGGCGACGGGCGCCGTCTGCTGCCCCGCTTGATAATCGCGATCCGGTTCGTAATGGCGCAGCCGGATCATCCCCGGCAACGATGACAGCGGCGCGCGGTGGCGTCCGACGCAATCCGACGCGGCGGGCGTGCGCGGCGCCGCGGAAAAATGCGCGAGGGCAAGAGGCGGCGAGTCGCTCTCGGGCGCCGCGAAACCCCAATCCGATGACCCGCTCGCCAGCCCTATGCCGTCGATGTCGAACAGCAGCGCAAGCGCATCGCGCACCCGGTCGCCCGACGCTGCATAACCCGCAACCGGCCAAACGCCGCCGCAACGTCCGGTCTCGCCGAGCAGGGTGTCCCCGACAAGGCCGCCATCGATGCTCCCTGCATCCGCCTCGACCTCGAACGTCAGCGACGGGATGCGATTGCCAAACGCCCCAAGTTCCAACTCTTCGAACACGACATAGGACAGCCCCCGAAACGCGCTGGCCGATTCGATTCCGACCGCCGACGCGATCAGCGGATCGGCACTTTGATCGTCGTTCCCGTCGTACCAGCGAAAGATGCAGCGCTCCCTGAACGATCCGCTCGACCCGCGCAGCAGATTGCCGTCGGCCCAGACCCTCCGGATCGCGCGGATGCGCCGCGACGACAGCGCCACCGCAAGCGACACCGCATAGCTATATTCGGTCGTCGAAGGCCGCCCCTTGCCGCCGTCGCGCTTGTTGCGACGCTCGATCAGGTCGGTCGCCCAGATCACGCTGCCCGCGACGCGCATCGTCCCGAACAGTTTCGGGATTTGCTGGCCATAGGTCGATGCCTGAACCTTGAGGTCGGCGAGCCGCGGCCCTTCGCGGCCCTTCGGCTTGAAGATCGCGGCGTCGGCCTGTTGGCCGATCGCCGCGCCCAGCGCCGCCCCGCCCGGCCCACCCACGATCCCGCCGACCACCGTCAGCACCAAAGTTGCCATGGAATCTCTCCCGAACAGGCATATCCTCTCTGTCGCGAAGCGATGGGGAGGATCAGAATTTCAATCGCCATGTCTCGAAATCGGGTAGGGGATTCGCCAGCGGCGTTTCCACCACCCGCCGCAATCCCGCATGGGCGTGGACGAAAGTCGCCGGCCCCATCACCCCCAGATGAAACTGCCCAGCCGCCAGCGCGACAAGCGCGACATCGCCGTCGCGCCGGTCATCGACCCGCGAAAACCCCGCAGACGCGAGCGCCGCCTCGATCCGCTCGCGCCGCCAGCCGCGAAGCGGATAGCCGGCCGGCGCGACCAGCACCCGCCCCGCCGCCGCATAGGCCGCCCAGACCAGCCCGACACAATCGAGCCCGATCGACCGATCGCGCCCTTGCGGCACGAACCGCACCCCGACCAGCACCCGCGCGGCCGCAAAGGCTCGCGCGCCCAAATCCTCAGCCACCGGGATAGCGCGTCAGCAGATCATTGCCCGGCAGATGCGCCTCGCCGCGAAAATTGACGGCATTGGCAAAGCGCGCGCGGCAGGTCGCAAGCTGCTTGTCGCATCCCTCGATCAGCCGCACCCGCAGCGGCAGGGGCGGGAGCGTAGGCGGCATCTCGGCGAGCGTCAGCACTTCGCCCGCTTGCCCGATCAACGGACTCGCAAGGCCGCATATGGCCCCTTCCAGCCAGGTCAGCTCGCCAAATTCCATGGCTCCGGGCGCGACCGCGGCGTCGAGCGTCACCGTCCTGCCCGACACCGCGACGACGCGCCGGATGTGCGTACGCGGCGCCAAGTCGACGCGGCAGGCAGGATCGCCCAGCATCGCACGGCACGACGGCGAGGTCGCGGGGCACGCCGGCCGGTCGAGAATCCGCGTCACCCCTTGAAGCTCGGCGGTAAAGGCCACGCCGCGCCGCTCGACCGCGCCGAGCGAACCGCGCGCGACGGTCACCGGCGCCGCCTCGGGCGCCGTCCAGTCGGTCACGAACAGCATCAGTTCGGCGCCATCCCAGCGTCCCGCGTCGAGGTCGGCGGCGGCGATCGCATCGCTCGTCACCGCGCCTTCGAGGTCCATCGTCGCTGCTTCCAGACTGTCGCGCGTTTCCAGCGCCGACGGTTTCATTCCTGGCGCCGCGCGATAGGGGACGCCGCCGACGATCAGGTCGCGGTCATGCGACGTCAGCCCGATCACCACCCCGTCGCGCCGCGACAACCGCCAACACCACGCCAGCGTCACGACTTCCTCGCGCAGCCAGTCGGGTGCCGCGCTCCCGCCCAGGCTCACCATGGCGCCCGCACCTCGACCAGCGGTACGCTCGCCACCTCCCCTGCCAGAAACGTCGCGCGGCTGACCTCGAGCCGGTCCTCGGCAAAGCGCACCGGCACATCGAACAAGAATCCGGCGCGCACTGCCGCACCCGCCGCCGGCGCCGCATCGAGCAAAATCTCGCCCTCTGCCGTCACCGTAAACGCCGCCGTCTCGATCCCGTCGACCGACACGCGGACGCTGCCGGCAACCGGCAGGCGGATCGCACGCTCCTGCACCGCCTCGCCCGCTCCATAGCGTTTGACCAGCGCGAACTGCCGCCGGCTTCCGTCGCCCGCCCCCAGCCACTGGTCCGCCGCGCCGGGCAATCCGCCATCCACCGCTGATCCATGATCGAACGGATCGCGAAAGCGAAACGCGCGCGCCGCGCCCCTTCGCGCCCGAAAGAAATCGGTGAGCGTCCGCACATCGGCCTCCGACCGTATCCCCGCCCCGGCGTCGTAGCGCATCCGCGCCTCGACCCATTCGCTCGCGCGTTGCTCGTGGCCCGCCGGCGAACTCACGATCTGGGTCGAAAATTCGGTTTGCGCCATCGCCTCGCGTCCGATCGCGAGCGGAAAGTCGACCGCATCGAAAGCCTGCACATCATCCTCCCCGTCAAACGTCACAAAGCCGTCGCGGGCAACTTGCGGCAGCGCCCACAGGAACGCCCGCGCGACCCCCGCGCGCCGAGCGCCGTCGGCCGCGTCCGCAATCGCCGCCCACGCCGCACGATCCTCGGCGCGCAGCACGAATCCCGAAAAATAATGCTGGTCCCCAATAGGATAGCCCAGCCGATCGGCCATCGCGTCCCGGGCAGCCAACGTCGCCGCGCCGCGTCCGCCCGTCACCCAGTCATAATCCTCGAGCTGCAGCACATCGAACGCCGGCGACGCCCAGCCCGTGGGTACATTGGCGCGCCGCAGTTCGGGCGCCTCCGGATCGAGCACCGTCGGCAGATAGACGAGCAGATGGCTCGTCAACGCCCCCGCCTCGTCGCGCGCCGCCGCGACAAGCGCTTCGGTCGATCCCGCCAGCAGCGCGCCCAGCGCGTCGAGCATCGCGCGCTGCGGCGCCGTCAGGCTTCCGCGCACATCGGCGATTGCCACGCCCGCGCCGCCCAGCGCGGCGGTCGTCGCAGCGTCATAGGCGCAGAGGCGCCCACCCCCGGCGACCCACCACCAAGGCTCGCCGACCTGGAATTTCACCGCGATCCCCGCCTCGACCGCGATGCCGACGAACGCCCGCGCGACAAGCTGCAGATAACCCATCGCCTCGCCATTCGCGGGCGACAGCAAGGTCGACGGCGGGTCCCAGCCAGTCAGCGCGGGCGCACCATCGGCATCGCGCTGCTTCCAGCTTTCGGGGCAATAGGCATCGAAAAGTTCATAGGACAGCGACCAGATCAGCCCCAGTCCCGCTACCGCACATTCGCCTGCAAGCGCCCGGTGCCACGCCGCGCACGGCGCGTTGATCGCCCCGCCCGCGACTCTTGCCCGGAACGCCCCGCCGTCGGCGGCGAGCCGCATATAATGGCTCATCCCGACATAATGGACGACGTCGCCGCGATAGCCCAATTGCACGATCTGCCGCACCACCCGGGCCGGTGCCAGATGATAGACATCGTCATAGCCGTTCGCGATGCCAAGCCCGTGCTCGGGCATCACCGCATCGCCGATCGCCAGCACCGATCCCGAACCCCAACAGGCGATGCCGCTCATCTCGGCCCAGGCTTCCGCCGGCGCCGCCAACAGACCCGCGCCGCCATCGAAGCCCGGCGGCACCAGCGAGACGAACATCCGGTCGATATCGCCCGCCCAGACGCGGTCGGCCTCGCCCGGCAGCAGAAACCCGCCGTCGAGCGCATCGAAATCGAGCGTCACGACGGCATCCTCCGCCGTCCCCACAGCATAATTCCACAGCCGCACATACCAGGCGCGCGGGCTCCCCGCCGCGTCGCGCCCCTCGATCGTCAGCGTCGGCCCGTGCAGCGCGTCGAGCGGCTTGACCCCGCCCGACCGCCACCGGAACCGAAGCTGCGTGTGCCGGAAATCGCGCCGCGTTTCATAGGCCAGCAGCGGATGATCCCAGCGATCCTCCGCCTCCCAGATCAGCCCCGCCAGGTCCTGTTTATTGTAGAAGACCGCATCGACGCGCAGCGCATCAGGCGCCGGCGTCGTGATCGCCGCGACCATCGGCCGCGGGAAATCGACCGTCCAGAAGCGCGGATCGAAGCGCTTGACCCAGCTGCGGCGATGATGCCGCTCGGGCTCCGCGACCAAAGCCCAACCCATCAATCCTCTCCCTGCGCCATCGCGCGCCGCACCGCGCGCGCCAGTTGGCGGCCGGTCTGCGCCAGCCGCTGCGGCTCGCTCGCGCCGTCGCCGCGGACATTCACCGTGATCGCGATATTGCGCGTCCCGCCGCTTCCCGTCTCGACCCGCCCGCTCGACGTCGGGACGAACCATTCGGGACCGCGTTCCCCGACGCGATAGGCGCGCCCTCCGCTCACAGGTCCGCCCGTCGCCCGTCCCGGCGCCCCGAACAGCGCGCCGATCACCGAGGTTCCGAGCGACAGCAACCCGCCGCCGCCGCCCAGCGCACCCAGTCCGTTCGAGATCGCCGCGCGCGCGATATCGGCCATCGCCGACAGCGCGAGCCGCTTCAGATCCTCGAACCCCAGCTTGCCGCTGACGATCGCGCGCGTCAGCGCGCGCTCGATCGCCTGTCCGGCGCGCTCGGTCTCGCTCACCAGCGGCCCGCCGATCTCGGCGCGCAGCGCCGCGATCTCGCGCCGAAAGCCGGCGGCTTCGCCGCGCAGCGCGCCGAACATGTCGTCGATCTCATCCATCGGGAAATTGCTCCATCATCGCCGCCAGACCGGCACGGTCCACGCCCCCGGTACCCTCTTCACCGCGCCAGGCCGCCAGCACCTCCGCGACATCGGCGGGCGTCGCCGCCCAGAAATCGTCGGGACGCCAGCCGAGGACACGCGCCGTCACCCCCGCCAGCGCCAGCGCGGCGGGGCCGAACCGCTCGTCCATCGCTCACCGTCCCTGCAATATCTGCCCCAGCAGCACGCGCAGCGCGGGGGTCGCCGCCGCCAGGCCCTGTGCAACCACCGCTTCGCCCACCGCTTCGCGTGTCAGCGTCGGGGGGCGGTCCTTCAGGCAATGCCAGAACAGCGTAGCCAGTTCGCCCAGGGCGAGCCGCCCGTCGGCGGCGCGCTCGACCAGCGCGAACAGCGGGCCGAGTTCGCTCTCGGCGGCGACCAGCGCCGCAAAGCTCGGGCGCAGCACATGCGCTGCGCCCCCGATCCGGAGTTCGGCTTCGCCGCGCAGCGGATTGGCCGCCCCGCTCACAGGCTGACCACCGGGCCGCTCGATTCCAGGCTCAGCGTATAATTGCGCTCGCCATTATAATCGCCGGCATAGTCGAGCCGCGTGACCAGAAACCGCCCGCGCATCCGCTCGCCGCTTTCGAAGCTCAGCTCATAATCGTCGATCGCACCCGACAGCGCATGGCCGCGCACCCTTCCCTCGGCGTCCGATCCGGTAAAGATGCCCGCCGCGCTGACCGAAACCGACCGCACGCCCGCGCCAGACAACAGCTCGCGCCAACCGCCCGAATCCTTGGTCGTAACGTTCACCGCCTCGCCGTTGACCGACAGCTGCGTCGTGCGCAGCCCTGCCACCGTGGCAAAGCCCGGCGGGGCTCCACCGTCGCCGATCTTGAGCAGAAAAGCGCTCCCATTTTCGATTCCCATCGTTTATTCTCCCGACCATAAAATATCTGCAACGGGGAGTCGCAGGATGCTGATCACAAGCTTGCTCTTGGCCACCATGGCGCCCGCCGGAACGGGCACCGTCGAAACGACGCGCGCCGCCTTCACCAAATGCCTGCGCGGCCACCTGCTGAAGTCGCTCGAGGCCAAGATGGGCGAAGCCGAATATGAAGTGTCGCTAAAGGCCGCATGCGACGCGGAGCGCGAGGCATTCCGCGTCGCGGTCACCACCGCGAACAAGACCAGCGGCTATTCGGCCGCCGACGCCGCCGACAACGCCGAGATGCAGATCGAGGATTATCACGCGAGCTTCACCGACAAGTTCGCCGACTATTCCTCGAGCAACACCCTCCCCGCCAAGGAATGACGACCGGGCAGGGTCGCGCCGCGCTGATCGGACCCGATTGTCCGTACTGGGGTGGATATCCGCCATAGGAGCAAACTTACGCCTCTCCTTCAGGGGAGGGGCTTTAGCGGCGGCGGTTGCGGCCGTCAGACAAACGCCAACACCCGCCCCAAAGCCCTAAACCGCCAGACACCGGCACCGCACCACGAAATCCTCGCGCCATCCGCCGTCGCGCACGAAGCCGAAACGTGTTCGCACGATCCGCGCGCTGACCACGCTCCAATTGCCGGCCGACCCCCGCAGCGCCGCCAGGACCGCCTCGATGCGCGCCGCTGCAAGGTCGGCCAGGCTGTCGCCGACGCCGTAGAGCGTCACCGTCAACCGCACCTCGCGCCCCGCCCGGTCCTTCGTTCCCCAGTCGGCCCCTTCGGCGGCTCCGACCGCGACATAGGGCGCAGTGGCGCGCGGCGGCGTCCCGTCGAAAACGCCATGGACGCGCCCTGTGAGTTCGGCATCGGCGGACAGGCAGGCGATCGCCCGCGCGCGAACCGCGCGCTCGGCCGACATCATGGCCGCCCGCCCAGCGTAAGGCGCCGCGACGGCTGCCACAGCGCCGCGATCGCCGCCGGCGGGGCCGCGCCGCCGCCGTCGCGCGCGTCGTGCAGATGCTGGGTCATCCGAACGATGCCCTGACGGATCGCTTCGGGAATGGCGTTCGCTTGCGCCGCCATGCCCGCATGATATTCGATGCGCGCATACACCGCATCGCCGCGGTCATGGACCGCGACCGACGCGGTGCCGTCGCGCGCTATGCTCACGCGATACGCATCCTCACCCAGCGGCAACGCGCCGCCATCGGCCACGAGCAGCGTCACCGCGTCGACCATGCGGACCGGCCGGGCGCCCAGCCTGATCGCTCCGCCGTCCAGCGGCAAGGTCTCATCGGCTGCGCGCACGATCAGCCATTGGCCGATAAACGCCTCGCAGATGTTCGTCGCCGCCCGGACGAGCTGCGCGACGACGGCATCGTCTACCGTCGCCCCCAGCCGCAGCCAGCTTCGCGCCTCGTTCAGGTCGACCGGGATATCGCCCGGCACCACGCTCGTCGCCATCACCGCTCCTCCACCCGCACCGTCACCGATCGTTCGTCGATCTGACCGTCGCTCAATGTCGCGCGATTGGTCAGGCGATAGACATGCCCCGCGACCCCGCCCGCCAGCGTCGCGGTCGTCTGCATCAGATCATAGGCTGCCGCGGCGACCGACAGGCCGCCCTCCTCGTCGGGCACCACTACCCACAGGCTGGCGACCACCGCTTGTCCGCCGGGATAGGCCTGCGCCCAATCGATCTCGAAATCGATGCGCGTGTCGGGATCCTTCACCATCATCGTCATGGCTATTCCTTTGCGTCAGGGTTTTCGGACGATCATGCGACGACCGGTCTCGCGCCGCACGGGCAAGGGCGTCTGCGGCGCCGCCGGCTCGGGCCCGGTCCATTCACTCGCCAGATCGCGCCGCGATGCATCGCCGATCGCCCGCGAGCCCGGCGCTGATCCGTCGATCATGCCGCCGCCTCCAGCGCGGCGAGGCGCGCCTCCTGCGCGGCGATCAGGAACAGCGCGAGCTGGTCCGGGCGGATGCCGAAGCGGTCGCCCGCGGCGCGGACAAGATTGTCCTCGCCGTCCGTCTCCTCCGCCCATGCGTCCCAGCACAGAAAGGCATACCGGCTGCTCGTACCGGTTTCGGTGCCGGGCGGATCGATCAGCCCCTCGTCGGCCATGATCGCCCACACTGCCTGTGCCCGGATTCCGAAATGCAGGCGCGCATCGGCTTGCCCCTTGTCGGCAATGGCGTCGTTCCATTGATAGAAGCCCAGCTCGCCGCCGATGCGCCGCGCCGCCGCCAGCTCCGGCGCCGTCATCGACCCGCGCCATGTCTTCTCGCGCGCGTCGGACGTGTTGATCGTTCCCGTTCCGGCATAGATGGTGCTCGCGCGGTTCGCGGCGGCGCCAACAGGAAGCGCATTATCGGTCGATGGATAAAGCGAGCCGGTGGAGGCGGAAATATTCCATTGCCCGCCCGCCCCGGCCTGCAGACCCAGCGTCACGCCCGTGGGCGTGACCATCTTCGACGCCCACAGTTCGAGCCATCGATTGGTCGAGGAGCCGAGCGACTGCGCATTGTTCGCCGCGGGCCGCATGGCCCCACCCGTCTCGATCACCACCCGCTCGACATTGTTGCACCGGAACGCCAGCGTGTGCGCCGTCGACGTACCGACCGTCATTCCGCTCGCGGTTGCATAAACGACACCGCGGACCGTGTCGGCGGCGCCGTACAGGGTGATCTGCGACCCGGTCGACCCGGTCATGTGCAGGACCTTGTAACCGCCGAAACTCTCCGGCGCCGTGGTTCCGATGCCGACATTGCCGGCACTGCTGATCGCGAAGGTATCGACGCCATTGTTGAGGAACTGGTGCGCCGACGCAGCGCCGGTATCATATTGCATCGTTCCCGAACTGGCGATCCTGACCGACGCCGACCCGGCATTCGCGACGCTGAACCGCCCCGCGCTCGTTTGGATATCCAGCTTGTTCGCCGGATCGACGCCGATGCCGACATGGCCGCTGGCGTTGACGCGCACCCGCTCGGTCCCCCCGGTTGCAAAAGCCAATATGTTCGCGGCCGGGCGAAAAACGCCGGTGTCCGGGTCGGAGGCAAAGGCCATCGACGGCTCGGCGGCGCTGCCATCGACGCCGGCGACCGGCGCGCCGGCGAGCATCCGTCCGCCTGCATTGCGATAGGCAAGCGTCGACAGCGGGATGTTCACCCAGTCCGCTCCGCGCCGCAGCGTGATCAGATCACCCTCGGCGCCGCTCGATGCCGCCGCGTGCGTGGTCGACAGCGGCTGCTTGCCCTCCAGCCCTTCGGCGAGGTCCGCCACCGCATCGCCGACGCTCTCCAGCGTCGTGACCGCCGCCGCCTGGGTTTCGAACCATTCGGCACCGACGGTCAGCGCGATCGTCTTCAGTCCGGGCGCGAAATCGACCCGGGCGCCGCCGCTCGATGATGCCGCGACCGTGGTGCGGACCAGCCGCCCGGCGGAATCGATATGGCCGATCCCGACCTCCCACTGGGTGGGCTGCGCCACGCCCGCGACGGCATAATGAAAATCGGTGTCCGCAGGCACGACGCCCGCGAAACGGCGGTGGCCGGGCACCGCGCCGGTCGGCGTCAGCGGCCCGGTCCCGCCGTCCTGGCACAGTTCGCGCACCAGGTCGGCGAAAAAGGGGGTCGGCATGGCAAAGCCATCCTTTCCAAATCATTTGTCGGGAAAAGCTTGGCGCCCGGCCCTTCACCGAAAGGGAAGGTTGTCGGACCGGGCGCCCCTCGCGCACCAGCGCTGCTTAGCTGGCGGCGAACTTCATCAGCTTGATCGCTTGCGAATCGATGATCGCACCGCCGACCCTTTTGGTTGCATAGAAATGCACGAAGGGCTTGTTGCTGAACGGATCGCGCAGGATGCGCGTCTCGCCGCGATCGGCGATCAGGTAACCCGCGGCGAAGTTGCCGAAGGCAATCGACAGGCTGTTCGCGCCGACGTCGGGCATATCCTCGGCCTCGACCACCGGATAGCCGAGCAAGGTCGCCGCCTGGCCCTCGACCATCCCCGGCTGCCACACGAACGCGCCGTCGGTGGTCTTGAACTTGCGGATGCGCGACAACGTGTCCGAATTCATCACCCAGCACGCGCCCTGCCGGTACGGCGCCTTCAGCGAATGGACCAGCTCGACCAGCTTGTCCTGCGGGTTCGATGCCGGAAAGGCGCCCGCGGTCCCCGTCGCCAGATATTGCAGCGATCCAAAGGCGCGCACGCTGTCGATCTCGTTCGTCGCGGTGTAAGTCAGAAAACCCTTCGGCCGGTTGGTGCCGTTGCCGTTCACGAAGGCGCTGCCCTCGGCGACCGCGAACTCGCGGCCGATCTGCTCGGCCAGCCAGTCCTCGACGTTGAACATCGCATCGTCGAGCATCGCTTGGCTCGCCGCCGGATTGGCGTAGAGTTCGCCCGACGGCGGCGCGATCTCGGCAAAGCTGCGCGTCGCCGTCTCGGGCCGCGCCGCGGTCTCGCCGACCCAGCCCGCGCCCATCGATCCGGTCGCCACCAGCTTGCGATATCCGCTCGTACCCGTCTGCACCACGGTCGCAATCGAACGGATCGGCGACAGCGTCTTCAGCGTCGCTGCGATCGCGCCGTCGATCTCGCGCGGCACCGCATAGCCGCCCTCGCCGGCGCTTGCTCCCGACAGGCTCTTCATCTCGACGCCGGCATCGATGCCGCGGCGCAGGTATCGCTCGACGAAGGCATCGCGCGCCGGATCGGCCGCCTTCGCCCCGTCGAGCGGCAGCCGCGACGCCGCCACCGCCTGCGCGTCGAGTTGGGCCTTCAGCGCCGCGACCGACGCCTTCAGCTCGTCGACCGCCTCGGCCGCCAGCACCGCATCGAACGCGCCGTCGAGCGCATCCGCCTTCACTTCCATATCGTCCATGC
>JAEWIL010000206.1 GCA_023387085.1 Pseudomonadota bacterium
ATATACAATTGGGCCGACGAACAAGCCGTCGCAGGCGACGGCTTCGCGACCCCGCCTGCCCTGGCCGAAGCCGGACGGTTCCGGGTGATGTTCGCAGGCAATATGGGCCGCGCCCAAGCATTGGCCAATGTCCTCGACGCCGCAGTTCTGTTGGCGCCCCGCGCCCCGCAGGTGGAAATCTGCCTGATGGGCGGTGGCATCGAGGTTTCGGCGCTGCAAGACCAGGCGCGCGAGCGCGGGATCGCCAATGTCCGCTTCTTGCCGCAAGTACCCATGCATGAAGTCGGAGCCTATCTGAACGCAGCCGACTGCCTGCTTGTCCACTTGCGCGACGATCCTCTTTTTTCGATCACCATTCCGTCCAAGACGCAGGCCTATCTTGCGGCAGGCAAGCCCATCATCATGGCGGTTCCCGGCGATGCCGCCTCCCTGATCCATGATAGCGCATCGGGCCTGGTCGTTCCTCCCGAAGATCCGGTCGCGCTCGCCGATGCCATCGCGAGGCTGGCGCGCCTGCCCGCGGAGGATATTGCCAGGATGGGCGAGGCCGCAAAGCATTATTATGACGGGCATCTGTCGCTGGATAAGGGCGCCGAAGCCTTCGCCGCGACCTTTCGAGAAGTTCTTGCGGAAAAGGGCGGCCGATGAAACGCCTGCTCGACATCGGCGTCGCCCTCACCGGCCTGATCCTCTCTGCGCCGCTGCTGCTGCTGCTTGCCGTTCTGGTGCGCATCAATCTGGGCACGCCGATTCTCTTTCGCCAGGTTCGGCCCGGTCTGCATGGGCGCCCCTTTTCGCTCGTCAAATTCCGCACGATGCGCGACTCCCTCGGGCCGGAGGGTCAGCCGCTCGCCGACGCGGAGCGGCTGACGCCGTTCGGCCGCTTCCTGCGCGCGAGCAGCCTCGATGAACTGCCGGGCCTCTGGAACGTCGTCACAGGCGCGATGAGTCTGGTCGGTCCCCGCCCCCTGCTGATGGACTATCTCCCGCTCTATTCGTCGGAACAAGCGAGACGTCACCTTGTGCGGCCCGGCATAACCGGCTGGGCACAGGTCAACGGACGCAACGCGATCAGTTGGGATGAAAAATTCGCGCTCGATTGCTGGTATGTCGATCATCAATCCTTTTGGCTGGACCTCAAGATCATTGCGCTGACCTTGGTCAAAGTGCTTCACCGCGATGGAATCAGCGCCGCCGGCGAAGCGACCATGCCACGCTTCACGGGATCGGAGGCCAGCAGCGCATCCTATTCGCAACCAGTCGATCAAAATTGAGGAATCCAGACTTGCTTAACACGCCCCTCGCTCCCTGGCCCGATTTTTCCGAGGAGGAGGCGACGGCCGCCGCCAAGGTCATCGCATCGAACCGGGTCAATTATTGGACCGGCGAGGAATGCCGCGCGTTCGAGCGCGAATTCGCCGCGTGGACAGGATCCGCCTACGCCGTCGCGGTGGGCAACGGTACGCTCGCGCTCGACCTTGCGCTCAAGGCGCTCGACATCGGTCCGGGCGACGAGGTGATCGTGACGCCGCGCACCTTTATCGCGTCGATTTCATGCGTTGTGAACGCTGGCGCCACGCCAGTCTTCGCCGATGTCGATATGACAAGCGGCAATATTTCCCCCGAAACCATAGCGCCGCGACTGACATCGCGAACGAAAGCGATCATCCCCGTCCACCTCGGGGGCTGGCCTTGCGACATGCCGGGCATCATGAGGCTCGCCGAAACCCATAGTCTGAAAGTGATCGAGGATTGCGCGCAAGCGCATGGCGCGACGATTGACGGACGCCATGTCGGGACCTTCGGCCATATCGGCGCCTGGTCCTTTTGCCAGGACAAAATCATGACGACCGGGGGCGAAGGCGGCATGGTGACGACCGACGATTCAGACCTCTGGTCGCGGATGTGGTCTTTCAAGGATCATGGCAAGAGTTGGGACGCAGTCTACAATCGCGATCATCCCGCCGGCTTTCGCTGGTTACACGAAGATTTCGGCACGAACTGGCGCATGCTTGAGGTGCAGGGCGCGATCGGCCGTATCCAGTTGCGGCGGATGACAGTATGGACCGCGCGGCGGCGCCATATCGCCGACCGTCTTGCCGGGGCAATGGCCGAACACGCCGCCATCGTCTTTGTTCCCGAGACGCCTCCCGGCTTTGCCCACGCCAACTATCGTCTCTATGCCTATGTGCGGCCGGAACGATTGCACACGTCTTGGTCGCGCGACCGGATCGTCGCCGAGTGCACAAAGCGCGGTGCTCCGGTCTTCCAGGGCAGTTGTTCCGAAGTCTATCTGGAAAAGGCGTTCGACGGCACCCCGTGGCGTCCTGCGCAACGGTTACCCGGAGCGCTTCAATTAGGCGAAACCAGCCTGATGTTCCTGACGCATCCGAGCATTACCGACGCGCAACTGGATGCTTATTGCCGAACGGTCGCAGAGGTTCTGACAGAAGCGCGCGGCTAACCCGCGCGCCGCGAAAAATTGACTACCCGAAGCTTGCCGGCGGGGACGCCCTTATCTCTGAAGCGCGATCACCAGCGGTGTCGTGATCAGCGGCACCACCTGCAACAGATCTCTGAACAGGCGGCGTTGCGGGCTATCGCCGACGACAACCTGATCGTTGGCAAAGATTTCGGGGTCCGAATAGGCACCGCGGCGGATTGCTGCAAGGTTGTAAAGCGCTGCATATTTCTGATTATCCACGGTACGAAAAACGATCACGTCCTTGAGGTTCGAAAATTCGGTCGTTCCCTCCGCCCGCGCGATCGTGCTCAGCAACGTCATTCTGCCGGTAGCCGGATAGAGACCAGGCTTCTTGACCTCACCCTCGACCGTAATCTGCTGGCTGACGGTTTCGAGCAAATTCACCGAAACTTTCGGGTCGCGCACATGCTGGGCCTGCAATCGCGCACGGATAAGCTCCGACACCTCTTCCGGGGTCTTGCCGGACGCATCTATGCTTCCCGCCAGCGGGACCGAGAATTTGCCCCCCGCATCGGCCTGGATCTCTTGGAGAGAGAAATCGGGCATACCCATTACATCAATGCGCAACTTGTCGAATGGACCAATGGCATACGCACGGCCGGGCATGCGATAATCATCGCTGGTCGGGGTTGGCAAAACGGCGGATTCGACCACTCGCAAATCAGCGACACCACCGACGGGTTTCACCGAACCAGCACAACCTGCGACCAAAAGCGAGGCCGAAAGCAGAAGCAATTGTTTGCAGCGTATCATCATCTTCCTTCGCCACGTTGAATATGCTGTGGCACAACGGAGCATGCGAGTTTCTTAGTCTGAGCGCGGATAATCAGTCTGTCCGGATGACGCCAGCAGAATCTGCGGCCCTTGGCCAGAGACCCGCGTAGATCCAGCAGCTTGCTATCACGAAAAAGCAGCTGATTGACGGCGTCCGCAACGGATAGTCGACAAAGCTTGCGAGACCGAAAAGCAATACCACACTTAATCCGGTGTGCGCCAACCGACCGCCCTTGCTTGCACGAGGCTTGCCTCGCGTGATCGTCCATGCGGCGTAAGCGAAAGCCAGGACAGCCGCTGCGATTAACAACATGCCAGCCATTCCGAATGTCAGGGCGACTTCCAGAAAATCATTATGGGCATGATTGAAATAGGTCGGTTTGAGTGCGGAAAGCGGCTCCGCGATTTGATACACTTCGACGAAACTGCCCGCCCCCGAGCCAAAAGGGAAATAATCCCCGATCAGCTTGGCGACGACTTTCCAGGCCTGGCCCCGACCTTCTTCATTCAGGTCGGTTGCAATCAGACGATTGAGTGCTTCCGCGCGCGAAGCGATCGCCGTAATGACAGCCAGCATCAGCGCGGCGAAAATCGCCACGAACATCGTACTGAAATTCTTCTGTTCGCCGCGCCGGCGCGCAAGGGTAGCCTGTGGCCGTTCAAAGATGAAAAAGGAAAGGCCAAGCGAAAGAATCCCTAGCAGTAACCCCTGACGCGAGCCCGTGACCAGAATCAGGGGCACCAGAATCGCAGCGGCTGCTGCGCTAATAACCAGCCGGATCTTGATCTGGTCGTCGGTACGACGAGCCTGTGATGCATAATAGGCAAGCATCGGGATCATGGCGACCAGAAAAACCGCCTGATGGTTCCTGTTGGAAAAAACTCCCACCGATTGTCCATTGTTCGTGATGCGGTAGAAATAGAGCGGACCGTGGGAACTGCCCACAATCTGGAAAATGCCTATCAGGCCACTGACTGCGCCGATCACCAGCAACGGCAGCACTAGCCGTCGCTGGTCCTCGACATCGAGTTGAATCGCCAGCAGAAAAACGCCGAGGGGTACGAAAATCGCAAAGAAGGCGTTCTGTGCGGCCCCGGGAGTAAGACTAAGCGGACGCCATAGGTCGCGCAGGCCGGCCGCATGATCGACTTCCAGCACGAGGCCTCGACCCGCGAGTCCCTGCCACATGCCTGGCGGCATCGGCAAGATGTGCAGCAGAGCCAGCAGCAGCAGCAGCACGGCCATGATCGAAAGGAAACGATAGCGCTTCAGATCTTCCAGCCGGAGCGTCAGCAAAGCTACGCCGCAGACCAAAATTGCGACCGGTCGTAACAGAATAAGAGAATGGATATCAGCGCGCGCTCCCCCACCTGTCAGGAAAACGAACGCCAGATAGCCCACCAGCAGATAATAAATGTGGCCGCGCGCTTCGATAGCTCTAGACGTCAGGCTTCCGGCGTCCAGCCAAGCGGACGGCGAGTGGAAGCGGGCAGATTTGACGGCGCGCAATTTGGGCATGACGACCTTTATTTCCGTTTCGACCGGGCGCCTAGCATTGGCCCCTTTTGCTAGCAACTAGCAATAGGACTGCAGGACCGTTTGGCGATCATTCTCGAGGCAAAGCGCCGTCAGCGCGCCATAGCAATAAGCGCCCGTGTCGATGCCGATGCGATTGCCGGCATTTTCGACCGTCTTGCTGATGCTGTGGCCATGGACGATCACCGCCCCGAAATCATCATCGCTCGCCAGAAACTCGTCGCGGATCCAGCGCAGATCCTGCTTGCTCTGCCGATCGAGCGCGACGCCCGGTCGCACCCCGGCATGGACGAAAACATAATCGCCGATCGTGATCATATCCTCGCCCGAACGCAGGAAGTCAGCGTGCGATTGCGGCACAATAAGTGGCAATTTTTCCGCCACTTCCTCATAGCTTGCTTCGCCGTAGCTCTCGTCGTCCTGCCAATAGCTGCGGATCGTCGCGTCGCCTCCGATGCGAATGAAATAGCGGACGCGCTGCACATCGCCTTTGAGTGCGGCGAGAAAACATTCCTCGTGATTGCCGACGAGCCAACGAACGGAATCGAAACGATCGCCAAGGCTCATTGCACGTTCGATCACGCCCCGAGAATCCGGGCCGCGATCTACCAGGTCGCCGAGTAGGATCACGACCGACCGCGCGGGCTCGCGCGACCGATGATCCTGCTCTATCCGGTCCAGAAGATCGGCAAAAAGATCGTCGCGTCCGTGAATGTCGCCAATGGCATAGACGCGAAGGCCCGGCGGCACCCGGGCGGCTTTGGCGACTCGTGCCGCATCGGAGCGGCGGAATCGCGAAAACAGCGACATTGTCCTTCATCCTAAATTCGCGCGGCGATCACCATCACATCCGGCGCACCGCGAACAGAGGCGGGCGGTGCCCCAGGATATTTCGCGGGTCAAGCGCAAATGCTGCGACACCGCCCCTCCGCAAGGTTAAGTGATCCGCAATGGCTTTGCCCCATAAGGCGCCACAACCATATTTTGGAAAAGAACCAAGAATCCATCATGCTCGACCAAAATGACATGCGTATTCTCCTGATTTTCGGCACGCGCCCGGAAGCGATCAAGATGTTTCCGGTGGTGCATGCACTCCAGACGCATCCGTCTATCGACGTACGCGTCTGCGTCACCGCGCAGCACCGCGAGATGCTGGACCAGGTGCTTGAAATCGCGCGAATCACGCCCGACATCGACCTTGACGCCATGACGCCGAACCAGTCGCTCGACGCGCTGCTGGCACGCCTCGTGACCGGCCTCGGCGAAACACTCGACCGCGAAAAGCCCGACCGTATCCTCGTCCACGGCGATACGCTGACGACGATGGCCGCGACGCTGGCCGCATATTTCCGCAAGATTCCTGTCGGCCATGTCGAGGCGGGCCTGCGCAGCGGCAACATCTACCACCCGTGGCCCGAAGAGGTGAACCGCAAGGTCACCGGCGCGGTTGCCGACCTGCATTTCGCGCCGACCGAGACCGCCGCCGCAGCCCTCCGCGCCGAAAATGTGCCTGCGGATCATATCCATATAACCGGAAACACCGTGATCGACGCGCTCCTCGCGACGAAGGCGCGTATCGAGGAACAGCCATCGCTCGCCGCCGGGCTCGACACTCTGCTTACGCGTTTTGCCGGCAAGCGGATCATCGCGGTCACCTCGCACCGGCGCGAGAATTTCGGCGACGGCATGAAAGCGATCGCCGATGCCATCGCAGGCATCGCCGCGCGGAGCGATGTCGCGGTCATTTTTCCCGTTCACCCCAATCCCCACGTCCGCAGCGCGATGGAGCCGATCCTCGGTGGTCTTGCGAACGTCGCGTTGATCGACCCGCTCGACTATCCGCACTTCGTGCGCCTGCTCGGCGCCTCGACCCTCGTCCTGACCGACAGCGGCGGGGTGCAGGAGGAAGCTCCCTCGCTCGGCAAGCCGGTGCTCGTGATGCGCGAGACGACCGAGCGCCCCGAAGGCATCGAAGCGGGCACCGCGCGACTTGTCGGCACCGACAAAAATCGCATCGTTTCGGAAATTTTCAGCCTTTTGGACGATGAAGGCGCCTATAATGCCATGGCCCGCGCCCATAATCCCTTCGGAGACGGCCGCGCGGGGACACGAATTGCGGAGATTGTTGCGCGTGCCCATCGATAACGACCAGAATGTCACCGTACTCGGCCTCGGCTACATCGGCCTGCCGACCGCCGCGCTGATCGCACGCTCGGGCAGCAAGGTGACCGGCGTCGACGTCAGCCGGCACGTCGTCGATACCGTCAACAACGGCAAGGTGCATATCGAGGAGGTCGATCTCGACGGGCTCGTCCAGGGCGTCGTGTCGCGCGGAGCGCTCGTCGCCTCGACCGAGGTCGCCCCCGCTGACGTCTTCGTCATCGCGGTCCCGACCCCGCATGACGAGGAGCATCGCCCCGATATCACCCACGTTCTCTCGGCCGCGCGCGCGATCGCGCCGAAGCTGACGGCGGGCAATCTGGTCATTCTCGAATCGACCTCGCCCGTCGGCACGACGGAAAAGGTCGCTGCGTTGCTCGCCGAGCTTCGCCCCGACCTCAAGGTCCCCGGCGCCCGTAGCGGCGCCGCCGACATCTTCGTCGCCTATTGCCCCGAGCGCGTGCTGCCCGGACGCATCCTCGTCGAACTGGTCGACAACGATCGCTGCATCGGGGGCATCACCCCGCGCTGCGCGCGCCGCGCGATGACCTTTTATCGGCAATTCGTCCGCGGTGCCTGCGTCACTACCTCGGCGCGCGCCGCCGAAATGGTGAAGCTGGTCGAGAACAGCTACCGCGACGTCAACATCGCCTTCGCCAACGAGCTTTCGATGATGGCCGAGCATATGGGTGTCGACGTGTGGGAAGTGATCCGCCTCGCGAACCGCCACCCGCGCGTCAACATCCTCCAGCCCGGCCCCGGCGTCGGCGGGCACTGCATCGCGGTCGACCCGTGGTTCCTCGTCCACGGAGCGCCCGACCACAGCCGCCTGATCCGCACCGCGCGCGAGGTCAACCTCGCCAAGACCGCGCATGTCATCGGCGCCGCCGAGATGCTCGTGTCGCAACATCCCGAGGCGCGCATCGCCTGCCTCGGCCTCGCCTTCAAACCGAACATCGACGATTTCCGCGAGAGCCCCGCGGTCGAAGTCGCCGCTGCGCTCGCGCGCCGCTTCGGACGCCGGATCCAGATCGTCGAGCCCTACGCGCGCGGCCTTCCGGTCGAGTTCGCCGGCACCGGTGCCGAGTTGATCGACCTCGACAGCGCGCTCGCGACCTGCGATCTACTCATCGTCCTCGTCGATCACGATCTGTTCAAATCGATCCCGCTCGAGGAACGCGGCGACAAGATCGTCTATGACACGCGCGGTCTCTGGCTCGACCAGCCGAGCGCGACCAACGGCAACCGTCTGCATCGCGCCGCCTGACGCTCATATTTTTGAAGCAACAAACCGGACGCTACCGGGTTATTGGTTGATCTGATCGTCGTCCTGACGGAAAGAAGATAGGTCTCAATCCGAAATGCCCGCGCTGACCCGCCTCGAAACCATCGTCGTCGAAAAGCCGTGGGGCCGCACCGACATCCCTTCGGATTTCGGTGACTTCGGCGATCGTCGCATCGGCGAGATATGGTTCGCGCATCCCGCCGGCGACGATGCGTCGATCATGGTCAAATTCCTCTTCACCTCCGAACGCTTGTCGATCCAGGTCCACCCCGACGATGAGGCGGCTCGGGCCGCCGGCTATCCGCGCGGCAAGGAAGAATGCTGGCTGGTGCTGGACGCCGAGCCCGATGCCGAACTCGGCGTCGGACTTACCGCCTCGACGACGCGCGAGGCACTCCACGACGCCGCGCTCGATGGTTCGATCGTCGATCTGATCGACTGGCGCGCCGCGAAGGCCGACGACTTCGTTTATAACCGGGCAGGCACAATCCATGCGATTGGCGCCGGACTGACCGTTGTCGAGGTACAGCAGAATGTCGACTGCACCTACCGCCTCTACGACTATGGGCGCCCGCGCGAACTTCATCTCGATGCCGGGCTGGCGGTGGCCGAACTCGCGCCGCGTCCCGACCCCCGCGACCGGCCGGTGTCCGCAGGCGAAAACCGCCTGCTCGTCGACGGCCCCCACTTCCGCCTGCTCCATTTGTCGGGTCCAGCCGCAGCGGACATCGTGCCCCATGAGGCAGGTGACTTCACCTTCACCCCGCTATCGCAGGGCTGCACCGTCGACGACGAACCGGTCAAGCTAGGCGAATGTGTTGCTTGCACCCGCGCCGACGGCATCGCGCTTGCGCCCGGCGCCCGTGCGCTCCTGAGTTGGCCCACCTGATTTCCTATCCTAAAGGTTCATCATGAGCATCATCGTCCCCGTCATTCTCTCCGGCGGTTCCGGCACGCGCCTCTGGCCGGTTTCGACCGGCACCGCGCCCAAACAGTTTCAGCCGCTGACCGGGGAAGGCAGCATGTTCCTGCAAACCCTAGGCCGCGCGGCGGATCGCGCGCGCTTCGCGGCGCCGCTGGTCGTCTGCGGCGCCGCGCACGTCGCACATGTAGAGGCGGACCTCGCCGCCGCGGGGCTGGACGACGCGCGTATCATCGTCGAGCCTGCGGCCCGCAACACTGCCCCCGCGATCGCACTAGCCGCGCTCGCGACGCTCGCCGATGACCCTGCCGCCACGATCCTCGTCATGCCCGCCGACCATGTGATGACCGACGTTCCGGCCTTCCTCTCCGCGATCGAGGCGGCGCGTCCGGCGGTCGAGGCCGGTGCGCTTGCGTCTTTTGGCATCTCCCCGTCGCACGCCGAGACCGGCTATGGCTATATCGCCGCGGGCGATCCCCTCACAGGGACGCCGGGCCTCCACACGGTGCGTCGCTTCGTCGAAAAGCCCCCGCGCGACAAAGCCGAGGCCATGCTCGCCGAGGGCGGTCATTACTGGAACGCCGGCATCTTCCTTATGCGCGCCGACCGCTTTCTCGCCGAGCTCGAACGCCAGAATCCTGCCATGACTTCGAGCTGCACCGCCGCCATCGCCAAGGCTCGGCAGGACGGCACACAGGTCCATCCCGACCGCGACGCCTTCCTCGCCAGTCCGTCGGACTCGATCGACTATGCGGTGATGGAAGGCGCCGAACGCGTCGTGGTCGCACCCGTCGATCCCGGGTGGTCTGACGTCGGGGGCTGGGCCGCCCTGTACGATCTCGGCGACAAGGACGAGACTGGCAATGTCTGCATCGGCGACGTCATCGCGGTCGATGCGGCGGGCAATTATCTGCGCGCCGAAAGCGGCCGACGTATTGCCGTCGTCGGCGTCTCCGACCTTATCGTCGTCGCGCACGGCGACGATGTCCTGATCATCCCCAAGGATCGCGCGCAGGAGGTCAAGGCGATCGTTGAGTATCTCGCGAACAATCCGTCGGATTAGGGCATTACCGCTCCTCCCCTTGCGACGCGGCGGCCCATCGCCCATATCGCGCCGCATGACCCAACCCCATGCGCAAAGTGCCGCGCCCTGGCACGGAACCACGATCCTTTCCGCCCGCAGCGAAGACAAGGTGGTCGTCATCGGCGACGGCCAGGTGTCGATGGGCCAGACGGTGATGAAGCCCAACGCCAGAAAGGTACGTCGGCTCCACGACGGCAGCGTGATCGGCGGCTTCGCGGGCGCCACCGCCGATGCCTTCACCCTTTTCGAACGCCTCGAAGCCAAGCTTGAACGCCATAACGGCCAGTTGCTCCGCGCCGCGGTCGAACTCGCCAAGGACTGGCGCACCGACAAATATCTCCGCAATCTGGAGGCGATGATGATCGTCGCCGACAAAGAGGTGACGCTCGTCATCACCGGCAACGGCGATGTGCTCGAACCAAAGGGCGGCATTGCCGCGATCGGATCGGGAGGCAATTTCGCCCTCTCCGCGGCCCGCGCGCTCGCCGATTATGAAAAGGACCCGGAGGTGCTGGCGCGCAAGGCGATGGAAGTCGCCGCCGATATCTGCGTCTACACCAACGACCAGTTCACGCTCGAAACCATCGAAATCCGGAAATAAACCGAATGAACAAGGACCTGACTCCCAAGGCGATCGTCGCTGCCCTCGACACGCATATCATCGGCCAAGCGGCCGCGAAGCGTGCGGTTGCCGTTGCGCTCCGCAACCGCTGGCGCCGTCAGCAGCTCTCGCCCGATCTACGCGACGAAGTGAGCCCCAAGAATATCCTGATGATCGGCCCCACCGGCTGCGGCAAGACCGAGATCTCGCGCCGTCTGGCCAAACTCGCCGACGCACCCTTCATCAAGGTCGAGGCGACCAAATTCACCGAGGTCGGCTATGTCGGCCGCGATGTCGAACAGATCGCGCGCGATCTCGTCGAGGAAGCGGTTCGCCTTGAAAAGGACCGCCGCCGCGACGCCGTGCGCGCCGCTGCCGAAGAGGCGGCGATGGAACGGTTGCTCGACGCCCTCACCGGCAAGGGTGCCAGCGAGGCGACGCGCCAGAGCTTTCGCCAGCGCATCCGTGAAGGCCATCTCGACGACAGCGAGGTCGAGATCGAGGTTGCCGACACGCCGGGCATGCCGTTCGAACTGCCCGGTCAGCCGGGCCAGATGAGCATGATCAACCTTTCCGACATGCTCGGCAAGGCGATGGGCGGCCTACCGAAGAAACGCCGCAAGCTGAAGGTCATCGACGCCGCAACGCGTCTGATCGAAGAGGAACAGGACAAGCGGCTCGACCAGGACGATGTGGCGCGCGTTGCGCTCGCCGATGCCGAGGCGAACGGTATCGTCTTTGTCGACGAGATCGACAAGATCGCGGTCAGCGACGTGCGCGGCGGTTCGGTGAGCCGCGAGGGCGTCCAGCGCGACCTCTTGCCGCTGATCGAGGGCACCACCGTCGCGACCAAATATGGCCCGATGAAGACCGACCATATCCTGTTCATCGCGTCGGGCGCCTTCCATGTCGCCAAACCCAGCGACCTGCTCCCCGAATTGCAGGGCCGCCTGCCGATCCGCGTCGAACTCGGCGCGCTGACCGAGGAGGATTTCGTCCGCATCCTGAGCGAAACGAAAGCGGGCCTGCCCGAACAATATGCCGCGCTGCTCGGCACCGAAGGCGTGACGCTGAACTTCAAGCCCGAGGCGATCGCGCGCGTCGCAAAGCTTGCCGCCGAGGTCAACGAGAAAGTCGAGAACATCGGCGCCCGCCGGCTCCAGACGATCATGGAGCGGCTGGTCGAGGAAATCAGCTTCACCGCCGAAGACGCCCCCGGCACGACGCTCGATATCGACGCCGCCTATGTCGACAAGC
>JAEWIL010000252.1 GCA_023387085.1 Pseudomonadota bacterium
GGCGCCTCGGGTACCGACTGTACCGTGTTCTGCGAAACCGGCGGCAGCACCGACGGCGGGGTCACGACCGGCGGCGGCGGCGGAAGCTTGTTATCCGGCGGCGGCGGCGGCGGGGGCTCCTCCGGCGGCGGCGGCTCTTCGACGTCCACCACGTCCAATTTTTCGGCGATCTTCTTGACGATGCTAATATTCAGGCCATTTACCAAGCCGTAGCCCAGCAATGCCGTGAACAAGCCCACCAAGACAATCGCCACTACCCTGTTTTTAGGGTCGACATTATCACCATAAGCCATTCAGGGACGACGCTCCTTGCTAGATCATCCTGACACCAATATCCGCACCGACGGGTTCGGTTGCCAAATGCCCGGATGATTTCCGATGCGCTTTCACAGACCCGGCGGCGTCGCAGCCGGCTGTATTATGGTCTTGCCGGACGCTTCGCCCATCGTCCTATCGCGGTGGCGGCACATTCGCAAACCCTTTATCAGCGGTTAATGTCCGCTTCCCCAAGATGGGGTTTTGGCGCCCGATCGGCGCCTCGATCAATGGAAGGTGGTTCAATCATGCGCGCGCTCCTCCCCGCAGCAGCCCTGGGAATTTCCTTAGTAAGCAGCTGTTTTTTCAGTGTTTCCGCCATGCAGGCGCCGACACCGGTGACAGCGCCCACGCCCTATAGCTATGCCGATATCGCCGATCTGGCGACGATCGCGCCAATGGCGATCAAGGCCCAGATCTCCAGCAGCTCGATTCTCAAGCCGGAGCAGGCGCCGGGGCTGAAAGCCGGTCAGGCGCGATTCTATGTCGAGGCCGACGTTGTCGCGCTGATTCGCGGCCAAGGCCCGCTTGCGGCGCGAATCAACTATCTTGTGGACCTGCCGCTCGACGCCCGCGGCAAGCCCGCGAAGCTGAAAAAGAAGCAGCCCGTCCTGCTCTTCGCCCGCCCCGTTGCGGGCACCCGCCCCGGCACGAACAGCACCGGCAGCGTCCAGCTCGTCGCGCCCGATGCGCAATTGCCGTGGGACCCCGCGACCGAAGCCCAGCTACGCGCGATCCTGACCGAACTCGTGAAGCCCGGCGCCCCACCCGCGGTGACCGGCGTCGCCAACGGGTTCCACGTTCCGGGCACCTTGCCGGGCGAGGGAGAGACGCAATTGTTCCTCGATACGAAAACGGGCGAGCCGGTATCGCTGACCATATTGACCGCCGCCGACGGCTCACGCCGCTGGGCCGCCGCATTCGGCGAGATCGTCGACGGGTCAGCCGCGGTTCCGCCGCGCGACACGCTGGCCTGGTACCGGCTCGCCTGCGGTCTGCCGCACCAGCTGCCGCTCGCAAAGCTCGCGGGCACCGCGCCCGAGGACCGCAAGAAGGCGGCGTCGGATTATGCCGTCGTGCTCGGCGCGCTGGGCGAATGCACGCGGACGCGGACACCGCCGGTCGGGCTTTGATCTCCGGCTGACGCCGAAAGCGCCACCGCCCCGCCCGGGCGGGGGAGCGGGCCTGTACCGTGGGTTTTAGCAAGCGTGAAACCGACAACACCTCTTGTGTCCGCCCGAAAAGCCGATAGGGCGCTCGCACTTTGCGGGCGAGCGCCCGCGCCTCGATGGAGTGTTCGATGTCGCCGTCCCCTGCCCCCGCCGCGCCCCGTCCGCCGCTGCGCGTCGCGCTCGCGGGCATCGGCGTCGTCGGCGGCGGCGTCGTCAAGCTGCTCGAGGCGAACCGCGACCTGATCGCCCGGCGCGCGGGCCGTCCGATCGAGATCGTCGCGGTGTCGGCGCGCGACCGCCACAAGGACCGCGGCATCGACCTTTCGCGCTATCGCTGGGAAGACGATATGGATGCGCTCGTCGCGGCGGACGACGTCGATGTCGTCGTCGAGATGAGCGGCGGCGCCGACGGCCCCGCGCTGACGATCGCGCGCCACGCGCTCGGCGCGGGCAAGGCGCTCGTCACCGCGAACAAGGCGATGATCGCGCACCACGGTCTGGGCCTCGCAAAACGCGCCGAGGCGAAAGACACGCCGCTGAAATATGAAGCGGCGGTCGCGGGCGGAATTCCGGTGATCAAGGCGATCCGCGAAGGCGCGTCGGCGAACCAGATCGCGCGCGTCTATGGCATTCTCAACGGAACCTGCAATTATATCCTGACGCAGATGGAGCGCGGCGGCGCAAGCTTCGCCGACGCCCTCGCGGCGGCGCAGGCCGAAGGCTATGCCGAGGCCGATCCGACCTTCGACGTCGACGGCATCGACGCCGCGCACAAACTGTCGATCCTCGCCGCGCTCTGCTTCGGGACGAAGCTCGACATCGATGCGGTGACCGCGAACGGCATCCGCGGCCTGATCGCCGCGGACATCCGCGAGGCCGAGGCGCTCGGCCATCGCGTCCGCCTGATCGGCATGGCCGAGCGCGACGGCGCCGACGCGAACGGGGCGCTCTATCAGCATGTCCAACCCTGTCTCGTGCCCGCCGATCATCCGCTTGCCTATGTGCCCGGCGCGCTCAACGCCGTCGTGGCCGAGGGCAATTTCGTCGGCCGGCTGTTCTTCGAGGGAGCGGGCGCGGGCGAAGGGCCGACCGCGTCGGCGATCGTCGCCGACATCATCGACATCGCACGCGACGAATATGGCCCGGCCTTCGCGATGCCGGTCGACGCGCTCGACGCCGCACCGGTGGCCGATGCCGGCGCCCGCGTCGGAAAACATTATGTCCGCCTGATCGTCGAGGACCGCATCGGCGTTCTCGCCGAGATCGCGACCGCGATGCGCGATGCCGGCGTGTCGATCGAAAGCCTGATCCAGCGCGGCAGCGAGGAGGAGGACAGCGTCGTCATCGTTCTCGTCACGCACGAAGGGCCCGCGCGCGCGATTCACGCGGCGCTCGAGATCCTCGCCGCGTCGGAGCATATCGTCGGCACGCCGATGCTGATGCCCATTCTCGCGCTCTAGGGGCCGGACCCTAAGGCTCCTCTTCGGGCGGCGCCGGGGTGCCTGTCTCGGGATCGGTCGCGCGCTTCATTGCTTCGAACTGCGCATTATACTCGGGACCGCGCTTGGTGCGGCCGCCGATCGACATCCAGTTATAGGGCAGTTTGTCGAGGCTCATCGCCTTCGCCTCGGCGCGCGGGAGCTTTGGCGGTGCCTCGCGGCCCTCGTTCGCGATCGCGCGCAATTCGGGCGAGAGGCGATGCTTTTCGGTATCGCCGCCGCACACGGTGATCGAACCGTCGGTCGACGGTGCGCAGCGCCGGACCGGATCGGTCAGCTCCTTTGCCTTCGCAATCGCCTCGTCCGCCTTTGGCGGCGCGGGCGGACCGATGGTCTGGGCCGTCGCCGGCGGCGCCGTCACGATGATGGCGCAAAACAGCGCAGGGACACCACCGAATCGGGCGAAGCGTTCTCGACAAGCGAAGCGGCGGGCCATATGGCGCCCACCATGCCGACGGGGCGGAACAAGTAAAGACGGAGAGTGGCGGACATGACGAATAGCAGCAACCTCGACCGGGTGCTCGTGCTCGAAATGGTGCGCGTCACCGAAGCGGCGGCGATCGCCGCCGCCA
>JAEWIL010000257.1 GCA_023387085.1 Pseudomonadota bacterium
CGCGAAGTATAAATGCGGTGCGGCGCGGCCGACGAGCGGACGCGGCAGCGCCACCGCCTTGGGATCGCCATCCCGCGCGACCCTTTCGACCGCCGGGCCGCCGGGATAGCCCAAACCGAGCATTTTCGCGGTCTTGTCGAAGGCTTCGCCCGCCGCATCGTCGATCGTGGTGGCAAGGCGGCGATAGTCGCCGACGCCCCGCACCAGCAGCAGCTGGCAGTGGCCCCCCGAGACGAGCAGCAACAGATAGGGAAATTCGAGAGTTCCATCGGCGAGGCGCGGGCTGAGCGCGTGTCCTTCGAGATGGTTCACCGCGATCAGCGGCTTGCCGGCCGCGTGGGCAAGCGCCTTGCCGGTGACGAGCCCGACCATCACGCCGCCGATCAGGCCCGGCCCCGCGGTCGCCGCGATCGCATCGACGTCGGCGAGGGTTACGCCCGCATCGGCAAGCACCCCTTCGACCAGGGGGGCGAGGCGGCCGACATGCGCGCGCGCGGCGATTTCGGGAACGACGCCGCCGTAGGGCTTGTGTTCGGCCTCCTGTCCCGCGACGCGGTGCGCAAGGATGCGGCGTTCGCTATCGACGAGCGCCGCCGCGGTTTCGTCGCAGCTCGATTCAAGGCCAAGGATAAGAGACATATTCTTGCGCGCCCTTTACCCGCCCCTTTATCAAGAGAGCAAGTGACGCTAGCGGAAGACATGGCTTCTATACCGCTCCCCACCCCCGCGCATCCGCTGCGCATCGGCACCCGCGCCTCGCCGCTCGCGCTCGCGCAGGCGAACATCGCGGCGGCGGCTTTGGCGAAGGCGCACGCCATCGACCTTGCCGCGCTGGCAATCGTCCCGATGACCGCGACCGGCGACAGGATTCAGGATCGCGCGCTTGCCGACGTCGGCGGCAAGGCGCTGTGGACGCGCGAACTCGACACCGCGCTCGATGCCGGCGCAATCGATATCGCGGTCCATTCGCTGAAGGACGTCGAAACCCTGCGCGATCCGCGCTTTATCCTCGGTGCAATGCTCGAACGCGCCGATCCGCGCGACCGGCTGGTGGTCCCCGCGGGCAGTACCGATGCGATGATCGCTGATTTGCCGCACGGCGCGCGGCTGGGGACGAGCAGTCCGCGCCGCGCCGCGCAGGTGCGCCGGTTGCGACCGGATCTCGTCACGACCTTGCTGCGCGGAAACGTCCAGACGCGCTTGTCGAAACTCCAAGGCGGCGAGGTCGACGCGACGCTGCTTGCGGCCGCCGGTCTCGACCGGCTCGGGATGCATGGTATCGGCCGCGCGCAGCCGGTCGACATGCTGTTACCGGCGGCCTCGCAGGGCGCGATAGGCATCGAATGCCGTGCCGATGATGCGGCGACCTTCGGGTTGGTGAAGGCGATCGACCATGCACCGACGCATCGTGCGGTGGCGGCCGAACGTGCGTTGCTTGCCGCGCTCGGCGGCGATTGCCGCTCGCCCATCGCGGCGCATGCGCATTGGCGCGAGGATGGCACGCTGCGCCTCGATGCCGAGATTTATTCGAACGACGGCGCAGAGCATGTCGCGGGCCATGCCATAATCTTTGGCGAAGGCGATGCCGAAGCGCTTGCACGCCGATTGCTGGCCGAGGCGCCCGAGGCGGTGCGGCGGCTTTTTGCGGCGTGAGCGAAAGCCTGCCGCTTCTTGTCACCCGCGCCGATCCCGGCGGGGCCAAGACTTTCGAGCGCGCGCGGGCAGAGGGGCTCGATGCGCGGCACATCCCGCTGTTCGCGGCGCGGCCGGTGGCCTGGGAGGCGCCGCAAGCTGCCGGCTTCGATGCGATTCTGTTGACGAGCGCCCAAGCGGCGCGGCTGGGCGGGCCGCAACTGGCCGGGCTCGCCAGCCTGCCCGTCCATGCGGTCGGTGAAGCAACGGCGTCGGCCGCGCGCGCCGCCGGGCTGCGTGTCTCTGTGACGGGCGAACGCGATGTGCGGACGCTTCTGGACGGCATGGCGTCACCAAAGACGCAGCGCTTGCTGTGGCTGTGCGGACGCGACCGGACGGCGGTCGATGCGCAGGGAATCGCGATCACGCCGCTGCCCGTCTATGCGGTCGATGCCACGCCGCCGCCCCCCGAATGGGATCGCTCGATCGCTGCTCCCGCCATCGTCATGGCGCATTCGGCGCGCGGCGCGGCGCGGATCGCCGAACTCGCGGGCGATCGGCGTAAGCATTTGACCTTGCTCGCGATCAGCACTGCCGTGGCGGCCGAAGCGGGCGAGGGTTGGGCCGCGAAGGCCGTTTCGCGCCGACCCGACGATGCCGCGATGTTGGCAGAGGCGCATGCTTTGTGCCACAAGGGCCCCCGATAAGGGTCGTTCGAAAGAGACACATGACAATCGACAGCATCGACAGGACTGCGCCCGCCGACGGTGCGGCCCCGGTGAAAAGGCTTTCGCTGCGGGCGCTTTTTATTGCCGCACTGACCTTGTTGATCGTTGGAATAGTCGGCGGCGGTTGGGCGATGAGTCGCTGGCTCGCCACCGATACGCCGCCGCTGGCTAAGGTGGCCGCGAAGGATACACCGAGCGGCGCCCTGGCCGTTGTCGGCGAGGCGCCGGTCGCTGGACAGGGCGGCAGTCAACCGCTGATCGTCGCGCCGGTCGATGGCGCGGATGCGCTCGCTGCGCGCGTTGCGGAACTGGAGCAGCGCCTCTCGCGCATTACCTTGCAGGCCGAATCGGCGTCGGGCAACGCCTCGCGCGCCGAGGGGCTGCTTGTCGCTTTCGCGGTGCGCCGCGCGCTCGATCGGGGGCTGTCGCTGGGCTATCTCGAGGCGCAGCTTCGCCTGCGCTTCGGCGATGACCAGCCCAATGCGGTGAAGACGATCATCGAAACCTCGCGCGAGCCGGTAACGCTGGAGCAGCTCCGGACCGAACTCGATGCGATCGCCCCCGAACTCGTCGGCCGCAGTGGCGATAACGGCAGTCTGTGGACCGGATTCCGCCGCGAACTCGGCGAATTGTTCGTCGTTCGTCCCGCGGGCACCCAGTCACCGCGCGCGACCGAGCGGCTCGAACGCGCGCGCCGCTATCTTGCCGGAGGGATGACCGACAAGGCGATTGCAGAGGTTCAGGCGATGCCCGGGGCCGCCGCCGCCGGCGAATGGCTGATCGAAGCGCGCCGCTATCATGAGGCGCGCCGCGCGCTTGACCTGATCGAGACCGCGGCGATATTGGAGCCGCGCGACGGAACCGCCGTCGCAATGGCCCGCAAACCGGCCGATCCGACCCCTTAGCGATCTTTCAGGTCGCGCCGTTAGAAAGCCGACCCATGGCCCTCGCCGATCCACAGCGCATCGAATCGCTCGACCCGTTCGATCCCCTCCAGCTCGATGACCAGCTGAGCGAAGACGAGCGGATGATCCGCGACGCCGCGCGCGCCTATGCCGAAGGCGAACTGCTGCCGCGCGTGACCTCGGCGTTTCTCAATGAGCGGTTCGACCGTGAGATTATGTCCGAAATGGGCGCTCTCGGCCTGCTCGGCGCGACGATCGATCCCGAATATGGCGGGGCGGGGCTGAATTACGTGTCGTACGGGCTAATCGCGCGCGAGGTCGAACGGATCGATTCGGGTTATCGCTCGGCCTGTTCGGTGCAAAGCTCGCTCGTGATCCACCCGATCAACGCCTATGGCAGCGAAGAGCAGAGGCGCAAATATCTCCCCGGACTGACCTCCGGCGAACTCGTCGGCTGTTTCGGCCTCACCGAGCCCGACGCGGGCAGCGACCCCGGCAGCATGCGCACGCGCGCCGAGAAGATCGAGGGCGGCTATCGCCTCAAGGGCGCGAAGATGTGGATTACCAATGCGCCGATCGCCGACGTTTTCGTCGTCTGGGCAAAATCCGATGCGCACGATGGTGAGATCCGGGGCTTTGTTCTCGAAAAGGGGATGAAGGGCCTATCGGCGCCGAAGATCGAGGGCAAGGTCTCGCTGCGCGCGTCTATCACCGGCGAGATCGTGATGGACGGAGTCGAGGTCGGCGAAGACGCGTTGCTGCCGCACGTCTCCGGGCTCAAAGGCCCGTTCGGCTGTCTCAACCGCGCGCGTTACGGCATCGGCTGGGGCGCGATGGGCGCGGCGGAGTTCTGCTACGAGGCGGCGCGGGGTTACACGCTCGAGCGCAAGCAGTTCGGGCGGCCGCTGGCGGCGAACCAGATCGTCCAGCTCAAGCTCGCCAATATGCTGACCGAAATCGCGATGGGCCTCCAGACCGCACTGCGTGTCGGCCGTCTGATCGACGACGGCCGGCTCGTCCCCGATGCCATCAGCCTTTTGAAGCGCAACAATTGCGGCAAGGCGCTCGATATCGCGCGCGTCGCGCGCGATATGCACGGCGGCAACGGCATTTCTGCCGACTATCATGTCATCCGCCACGCGGTGAACCTCGAGACGGTGAACACCTATGAGGGCACGCACGACGTCCATGCGCTGATCCTCGGCCGCGCGATCACCGGCATTCCTGCCTTTTTCTGAGATGAAGCCGCTCGAAGGACTGCGCGTCGTCGAACTGGCGCGTGTGCTCGCCGGGCCATGGAGCGGGCAGCTGCTCGCCGATCTCGGCGCCGAGGTGGTGAAGGTCGAGCGACCCGGCGCGGGCGACGACACGCGCGAATGGGGGCCGCCGTTCGTGACCGGCGCAAACGGCGAGAATCTCGGCGCCGCCTATTATCACAGTTGCAACCGCGGCAAGCGGAGCGTTGCGATCGATATCGCAACGGCCGACGGCCAAGCGGCGGTTCGCGCGTTGCTAGCCGATGCCGATGTCGTGATCGAGAATTACAAGGTCGGCGGGCTCGTCAAATATGGACTCGACCCCGCGACCCTTCGCGCCGATTTCCCCCGATTGATCGTCTGCTCGGTTACCGGTTTCGGCCAGAGCGGCCCCTATGCCCACCGCGCCGGCTATGACTATATCGTCCAGGCGATGAGCGGGTTCATGTCGCTGACCGGCGAGCCCGACGGCGCTCCCCAAAAGGCCGGTATCGCCTATGCCGATATTTTCACCGGCATGTATGCGACGGTCGCGATTCTCGCGGCGCTGCGGCGCCGTGACGTCACGGGTGCGGGTGGGCATATCGACATGGCATTGCTCGACAGCCAGGTCGCGGTGCTCGCCAATCAGGCGGCCAATTATCTCGCGAGCGGTGTGGTGCCGAAACGGATGGGCCACGCGCATGCCAATGTCGTGCCCTATCAGCTTTTCGCGACCGCCGACGGCCAGCTCGTGATCGCGGTGGGGAACGACGGCCAGTATCGCAAGCTGTGCGCGGTTCTGGGTCAGCCCGAATGGGCCGACGATGCGCGCTTTGCGACCAATGCGGCGCGGCTGGCCAATCGCGCCGAACTCATCCCGTTGCTCGCGGCGAAGATTGCGACATGGGATGCGCAGCCCTTATCGCTGGCGCTGGAGGCGGAGGGTGTTCCCGCCGGGCCGATCAACGACCTCGCGCAGGTGTTCGACGATCCGCAGGTCGTGGCGCGCGGCATGCGCGTCCGGCCCGAGGGGGCATCGATCGATGGCGTCGCAAGCCCGATTGTCATCGATGGCGAGCGCATGGTCGCCGCAACGGGCGCTCCGCCGCTTCCCACATAGAAAAAGGGGCGCCACAACGGACGCCCCTTTCCCCCTTTTTTGGTTCGACCGGTCAGAATTTGACCGTGCCGGTGACGAAGACCTGGCGCGGGTTGCCATAGAAGGCAGTCAGTACACCCTCGAGCCCCAGTGTCGAGGCGCCGGCGGCGTTCTGATAATTATAGCCCGAGGTGATATAGCGCTTGTCGGTCAGGTTCTTGCCGTGGACGCCGATCGAGTAATTGCCGCTGTCGGCGGTCCAGACCAGGCTGGCATCCCACAGGACATAGCCCGGCTGGTCGAGCGCGGGGATCGGCACCTCGAACTGGTGGGTCAGGCTGCGATAGGTGAGGCCGGTCGAGGCATCGATGTTACCGCCCATTGCGGGGATGCCCACCGCGAAAGAGCCCATCACCGTCCATTTCGGCGTGTTCTGGAAGGTGCGCTGATTGGCGACATCGGTGCCGGTCGGACCGATGAAGCGCTTGTATTTGGCGTCGATGAAACCGAACCCGCCATTGAAGCGGAAGGTCGAACCCGCGCCCGCGAAATCGCGTGCGAGGGTTGCGGTCGCCTCCCCCTCTATACCCTGGAGGCGCGCTTTCGCTGCATTGGTGGTGATGCCGCAGAAGCTCTGGATGCCGCCGACGAGGCAGCCGACCGAGCCCGGAATCTGGACGTCCTGATAGTCCATGTAAAAGCCCGCGAGACTAAGCGTCAGGCGGCGATCGCGCAGCGATCCCTTGTAGCCGATTTCATAGCTGTCGACCTTTTCGGGGTCGAAGGCGAGGAAGTTGAAGATATCGTCGTAGGTGCGGCCTGCGGCGGGGTTGCTGATCGGCGCCGAGGTACCCGATCCGCGTGGATCGAAACCGCCGCCTTTGAAGCCCTTCGAATAGGAGGCGTAGACCATGTTGTTTTCGTCGGGCTTGAAGCTCAGTGAGGCGCGCGGCGTGAATTCCTTGAAGGTACGGCCGCCGCGGAAGTCCGTCGCCACAGCGATCGCGATCGGATCGAGCGTGCCGCCGAATTCGGGTGACAGGCCGGTGATCCGCGTCGCCTTGTAAACGAAGGCGTTGCGGTGATCGTTGGTGTAACGGCCGCCGACCGACAGGCTGAGCCGGTCGGTGAAGTCGAAAGTGAAGTCGCCGAACACCGACCAGGTTTTGGTCCGGACGTCGCCCGCCGTATAGGCGTTGAGGCCGGGGAAACCGATTGCCGTGCCCGTCAGGCCGAGCAGCACGTCGAACGAGGTCGCCGCCTTGGCGTCGAGATAATAGAAGCCAAGAAGGCCGTGCAGCCGGTCGCTTTCGTAAAGAAGCTGGAATTCCTGGCTCAGCTGCTCGTTGCGGTAGACGGCGGGCACGTCGACATCGACTGCGGGTAGCGCGTCGAAATCGATCGGCGTATAGCTCGTATCCTTCCGCCACGCGCTGATCGAACGCAGCGTCAGATTGTCGGTCAGCTCGGCCGAGACGTTCATCGCGAGGCCGTATGCCTTCACGTCCTGCTTGGGGTCGTTGAGGCCCGCGCGCGTGTCGTACACATCGTCGAGGACGGGGGCGCCCGAGACGAGGCCGGGGATCAAACGGTGGCCGTTGCGCGGATCGGATTTGTCGCGAGTATAATCGCCCGACATGCGGATCAGCACCGGCGCACCGTTGCCGCCGAGTTCGATCGTGCCGCGGCCGGCCCAGACGTCCTTGTTGTAATTCTCCAGGCCCGGAATGGTCAGATTGTCGCCGAACCCGCCGCGCGACAGGCGCGCGACCGAACCGCCGATACGAAACATATCGCTGATCGGCGCGCTGCCGGTGACGACCAGGTCGGCCTGCTTGTAGGTGCCGAGTGTGCCGCGGATGCGCAGCTCGGGCGAATCGGGATTGAGCGGGCGCGTCACATATTTCACCGCGCCGCCAATCGTATTGCGGCCATAGAGCGTGCCCTGCGGCCCGCGCAGCACCTCGATCCGCTCGACGTCGTAGATGTCGAGCACCGCGCCCTGCGGCCGGTTCAGATAGACGTCGTCGAGGTAGATGCCGACGCCCGCCTCGAAGCCCGGCACGGGATCCTGCTGGCCCACGCCGCGGATGAAGGCGGTCAGCGTCGAGTTGGTGCCGCGCGAATTTTCGAGTGTCGTATTCGGCGCCATGTTGGCGACGTCGGTGATGTCGATCGCCCCCGCCTTGGCGAGCGTGTCGCCCGACAGCGCGGTGACCGCGATCGGCACGTCGATCAGCCGCTCGTCGCGGCGGCGCGCCGAGACGATGATTTCGTCGCCGTCGTCGCTACTCGCGCTGTCGGCTTCCTGCGCGTGCGCGGCGGTGGGTGCGAATGTCAGCATCGACAGCGCGCTCGTCGCATAAATGGCGTGGCGCAGCGAACGGGCGAAAGGACGCATGGAAACTCTCCCTTGTGCGGGCAGCCCCGCGCCGCCCTGATGCTTTTTTTGGGCCCGGTCTTGCCAAGCCACGACGCACCCAATAATGAAACATGAACCAAGTTTCAACTTGGAATATGCGTCCGTCGGTTTTTGCTTGCCAGTGGTGCGCAAATGCCATGATGCATCGGGAAGCCGGACGGCAGGGGAGACGGGAAGGCGCATGGATCAGCTGGAGCCAGGGGCGGGGGCGGAGGCCGCCGAAAGCGAAAGCCGCGACAAGACGCCGCGCACCGAGCGCGGACGCCGGACGCTCCGCAAATTGCTCGACGCTGCGGCGGTCGAGTTCGGGGATCGCGGATTTCACGAGGCGTCAATCAGCGGCATCACGCGCCGCGCCGGGACCGCGCTCGGCAGTTTTTACACCTATTTCGATTCGAAAGAGGAAATCTTCCGCGCGCTCGTCCGCTACATGAGCGAGCAATTGCGCGACCATGTCACGCCCGAGGTTCAGGCCGCGCCCGACGAGATCAATGCCGAGCGGATCGGCCTGTTGTCCTTTCTGGGCTTTGTGCGAGAGCATAAGGAAATCTACCGCATCATCGACGAAGCCGAGTTCGTCGATTACGCCAGCTATCGCCGCCACTATGAGACGACCGTCGAGCGCATGCGCCAGCGCCTCGAAGCGGGCGCCGCGCGCGGCGAGATCCGCCCCGACGCAAGCGAGGTCCATGCGTGGGCGATTGCCGGCATGAACGTCTTCCTCGGGATGCGCTATGGCCTGTGGGACGACAAGGCCGACATTGCTGACATCGCGAAGATCGCGAACGACATGCTCGCGAACGGATTGAAGAGACGCGATTGAGTCTCGCCGCCCCGGCTGCGCGGGCGCGGATTATCGGGAAATCAGAAAGATCGCATGCTCGGCGCGCCAGCTCGCGGCGGCGTCGCTCGTCGGCTTGTCGCCCGACAGATACCAGGCGCCTTCGACCCTGATTCCCTTGTCGCGCACCAGATCGCGGAAGTCGCTGACGGTGACGTGGTGAATGTTCGGCGTTTCGTACCAAGCGACCGGCAGCAGCCGCGTCACCGGCATCCGCCCGCCCCACAGCAGCGCGAGCCGGATACGCCAGTGCGCGAAATTGGGAAAGCTCACGAAGGCGCGCGGCGCAATCCGGAGCAGTTCGTCGACGATCCGGTCGGGCCGGTGCGAGGTTTGCAGCGTCTGCGACAGGATCGCGATGTCGAACGCATCGTCGGGATAGTCGGCGAGGTCGCGGTCGGCATCGCCCTGGACGACGGCAAGACCGCGCTCCATCGCGGCCGCGACATTCGCGGGATCGATCTCGAGTCCGCGGACATCGGCGCCTCCGGTATCGCGCAGCGCCGCCATCAGCGTGCCGTCGCCGCAGCCCACATCGAGTACGCGCGCACCGGTGGGCACCTGCGCCGCGATCAGTGCAAGATCGGGGCGAAGCGCCGGGGTCGTTGCGGGCCCGGTCATCGGCCGGCCTCGATAAAGCCGGCCATCAGCCGCCACATTTCGGGCGAATCGAGCAGGAAGGCGTCGTGACCAAACGGGCTCGACAGCTCGACGAAGCTGGCTTGTGCCCCCGCGCCATGCAGGGCCTGCACGATGCGCCGCGATTCGGCGGTCGGATAGAGCCAGTCCGAATCGAAGCTGACGAGGCCGAAGCGCACCGGCGAATGGCGAAACGCGTCGGCGAGCCGCCCGCCGTGCGGGTCGGCGAGATCGAAATAATCCATCGCGCGGGTGATATAGAGATAGGAGTTGGCGTCGAAGCGATCGACGAAACTGATCCCCTGATGCCGCAAATAGGATTCGACCTGGAAATCGGCTTCGAAGCCGAAGGTCTTGGCCTCGCGGTCCTGAAGCTGGCGGCCGAATTTCTCGGTCAGGCCCGCTTCGGACAAATAGGTGATATGCGCCGCCATGCGCGCCACCGACAGCCCTTTTACCGGCACCCGCCCGCTCGCATAATAATCGCCGCCCTGCCAGTCGGGATCGGCCATGATCGCCTGGCGCCCGACCTCGTGAAAGGCAATATTCTGGGCCGAATGACGCGCCGCCGAGGCGATGACCAGCGCGCGGTCGACGCGGTCCGGATAGTGCGCCGCGAAGGCGAGCGCCTGCATCCCCCCCATCGATCCGCCGATGACGGCATGAAGCCGCGCGATGCCGAGCTGGTCGAGCAGCATCGCCTGCGCGCGCACCATGTCGCCGATCGTCACGACCGGAAAGGTCATCGCATAGGGCTGGCCGGTCGCGGGATCGATGCTCGCCGGGCCGCTCGACCCCAGGCAGCTGCCGATCACATTGGCGCAGATGACATGATAACGGTCGGTGTCGATGACCCCGCCCGGACGCACCACCTTGCTCCACCAGCCGGGTTTTCCCGTCACCGGATGCGCCGAGGCGACATATTGATCCATCGTCAGGGCGTGACAGATGAGGATCACATTGTCGCGTGCGCCGTTCAGCGGGCCATAGGATTCATAGGCGATCGTCGGACTGGCGAGCAGCGCCCCGCTGTCGAGCGCCAGCGGACGATCGAGGGTGATCTGGTTCGGCCGGTCGGATTGCAAGCGGGTCGCCATGGTGCGGCGGGGCTAAGCGGGTGAAGAGGCGGTGTCAACGTACTGGACTCAGGGCGCCCAGCCGTTAAACGGCGCGGCATGACCGATGCGACCCCGACCCTCACCCCCAAGCCGTGGATCAGCGGCATCGCCCCCTATATTCCCGGCAGGTCGGCCGGCGCCGACGGTCGCCCGCTGATCAAATTGAGCGCGAACGAAAATCCGCTCGGCACCGGCGACAGGGCGCGCGAGGCGTTCCGCGCCTCGCAGGCGGCCGCCGATGCGCTGTCGCGCTATCCCGATCCCGGCGCGGTCGAACTTCGCGAGACGATCGCGGCGAAATTCGGACTCGACCCGGCGCGGGTGATCTGCGGCAACGGGTCCGACGAACTTCTTCACCTCGCGGCGGGCACCTATGCCGGTGAAGGCGACGAGATTCTCTATGTCCGCTATGGGTTCGCGGTATATGAAATCGCCGCACGCCGTGGCGGGGCGATCCCGGTCGAGGCCGACGACCGCGATTTCGCGACCGATGTCGATGCATTGCTCGCGGCGGTGACCGACAAGACGCGCGTCGTCTATCTCGCCAATCCGAACAATCCCACCGGCACGCTCGCGACGCGCGAAGAGGTCGCGCGACTCTATGCGGGGCTGCCCAAGGATGTGCTGTTCGTTATCGATCAGGCCTATTCGGAATATCTGTCGGATGCCGAGGACGACGGCGGGCTCGAACTCGCGAAGACGCAGCCGAATGTGTTCGTCACGCGCACCTTTTCGAAGATCCACGGCCTCGCGGCCGAGCGGATCGGCTGGGGCTATGCGTCGGCGGAGGTGATTTCGGCGCTGCACCGCATCCGCCTGCCGTTCAACGTCACCCGCGCCGGACAGGCGGCGGCGATCGCGGCGCTCGGCGACGATGCGTTTGTCGCGCGCAGCCGAGAGCATAACGCGATATGGCGCGCCTGGCTGGTCCGGGAACTCGAAAGCCTCGGCAATCACGGTGTCCGCGTTGTGCCGTCGGCGTGCAATTTCCTGCTCGTCCTGTTCGAGGGCAAGGTCAGCGCCGAGACGGTGTACAACCGGCTGATGGACGCGGGCTATATCGTTCGCTGGCTCCCCGGACAGGGGATTCCGCAGGCGCTTCGCATGACGATCGGCACCGAGGACGAGACGCGCGGGCTCGCGGCGGCGATCCGCGCCGCGCTGGCGGGCTGATGGCGCGGGACATCGCTCATGTGACGATCGTCGGGCTCGGCCTGATCGGATCGTCGGTCGCGCGTGCGGTGAAGGAAAAGCTGCCGGGCGTGGCGGTGACCGGCCATGACGCCAGCGCCGATGTCCGCGCCGAGGCGCGGGAGATCGGCTTTTGCGATGTCGTCGCCGACGATCCCGCCGACGCGGTGGCCGAAGCGGACCTCGTGATCCTTGCGGTTCCGGTCGGGCGCATGGCCGACGCGGCGGCCGCCATCGCACCGGGACTGCGCGCCGATGCCATCATTTCGGACGTCGGCTCGTCGAAAAGCGGCGTCGCCGATGCCCTCGCGAGGGCGCTGCCCGCTCATCTCGTCATTCCCGCGCACCCTGTCGCCGGGACGGAGAACAGCGGTCCGGCCGCAGGCTTTTCGACCTTGTTCGAGGGGCGCTGGTGCATCGTTACGCCGCCGGCGAACGCGCCGGAAGCCGCGGTGGCGGCGGTCGCGGGCTTCTGGCAAGCGCTCGGCGCGAAAGTCGATAGGATGGACGCCGCGCACCACGACATGGTGCTCGCGGTGACGAGCCACTTGCCGCACCTCATCGCCTATACGATCGTTGGCACCGCGAGCGAGCTGGAGGAAGTGACCGAGAGCGAGGTCATCAAATATTCGGCCGGCGGCTTCCGGGACTTCACCCGCATCGCGGCGAGCGATCCGGTGATGTGGCGCGACGTCTTTCTCGCCAACCGCGACGCGGTGCTTGCGACCTTGCAACGCTTCAACGAGGATCTGACCGTGCTGCAGCAGGCGATCCGGCGGGGCGACGGCGACAAGCTGGAAGACTGGTTTACCCGCACTCGCGCAATCCGCCGTTCGATCATCGAGCAGGGACAGGACGATGCGGCACCCGATTTCGGGCGGAAGCATTAAGCGGAGGCTTTGCCCGCCAATAGGGCTTCGGGTGGATTCAGCGCGTTGATCGCGCGCCAGACGCGTTCCTCGGCCTCTTCGCGCGGCAGGCCCGCCGGAATCGTCTCGCCGATCCGGTAGGTGATCGTGCCGGGCCATTTGACCCAGCGCCGCGGTGGATAGGCGATGCCGCTGTTCACCGCGACCGGGATCACCGGCACGCCGAGCAGGCGGTAGATGCCGGCAAAGCCCGACCGCAGCGGCGGTGCCAGCCCGTGCGGAATGCGCGTGCCTTCGGCGAACAGGACGAGCGGCCGGCCGGCGGCGAGCGCGGCCTTCGCGGCGTTCAGCATCGCACGCATCGCCTTGCCGCCGCCGTCGCGGTCGACCGGGATCAAGCCGTAAAAGCGCGCCGCCTGTCCCCACACGGGGATCGCGAAGAGTTCTTCCTTCGCGAACACGGCGGGCCATTTGAACAGCATCGGCTGTTCGATCGTCTCGAACGCACCCTCATGCTTGAAGACATAAAGGACCGGAGTATCGGGCATATCGCCCTCGACGACGACCCTGTGACCCAGCACGAAGCGGCAGATCAGCCGGTGGAAGATCGCCCACAGGCGCACGAACCAGCGCGTCGCATGATGCGAGACGGGCAGCGACACCACCGCGCCGATCGAGCAGATGCTGCTCATGATCACGAACAGGATCCAGAACAGGATCGAACGGACGAGGGCGATTACGTAGCGCACGCGAGGGCGTTTACAATCCGAGCAGCCCGCCCGCCAGCCCCGCCAGATATTTATGATATTCGCGGAACAGGGTCGCAAAGCTGGGGCGGCTGCGCACCGCGTCGGGCAGGATCGTCACCTTGTTGCCGAGCGCGCGGCCAAGCTCGTACTGCGCGCGGCGCATATGCCAGTCGGTAGTGATCAGCCGGATGCTCCGATAGTTGCGCCGCGCAACCCACGCCGCAACCTCGGTCGCGTTCGAGCGCGTATCCTCGGCCTCGAAGCCCAGCGCGATGCAGCAGTCGAACAGTTTTTGCGGTCGCTTATACTCGGCGGCGAGTTCCCTGGGCTTCACCTCGCGCGCGACGCCGCTGATCAGCAGGCGCTTCGCTTGACCCTTTTCGAGCATTTCGAGCGCGCGATCGATGCGTCCGGGGCCGCCAGTCAGCACGACGATCGCGTCGGTCTTTTGCGGCGCGGCGGGCAGCGGCAACAGCAGCGCGAACCAGGCGAAACCCAGCACCCACGCAAGGAAGAGGAGAGAGACGAGCCGCTTGATCATAAAATCTTCTTGAGCGCGGCGAGCAGGGTCTGGCGCGCCGTCAGTGCCGCGAGCGCGATAGCCAATAGCGGCAATGCCAGCAAGAGCGCCCAGCCCCAGGGCCCGAGCGAGGCGGTCGCGGCGAGCCCGGCGGTGACACCCGACCACTCCCAGCCGATGAGGAGCAGGATCGCCGCCGCGACGACGGTACCGAGCGCGATCCCGTAAGCGGTGTCGATTGCGATCCGGCGCTGGAACAGTCGCGCGATCTGCTGGTCGGTCGCGCCGATCATGTGCAGCATCTCGATCGTCGCATAATGGGTACCGAGCGCGGCGCGCGCGGTCATGATCACGACCGCCGCGCTGGCCGCCGCCATCAACACGACGAGCGCCCCCGCGACCCAGGCGAGCGAGCGGATCAGCCGTGCGACCGGGCCGAGCCATTCGGCGTGCGGGATGATCCGCGCGCCGGGCGCCTCGCGTGCGACGAGCGCGCGAAGCTGGCGCATCGGACCGGCGCGGTCGGTGCCGACGAAATCGATATCGACCAGCGCGGGGAGCGGCAGCGATTTCAGCACCGGATCGTCGGCCCACCCCTCGCCCTCTGTGCTGCCGAACCATTGGCCGAGCGTCGCCTGCAATTCGGCGGGCTCGACCGCGCGCGCCGATCGCACGAAGGGCCGCGTCGATGCCGCGCGGCGCACCGCCGCGGCCTGTTCGGCGCGCGTCACCGGGTTCGCGGTCACGATCTGCACCGTCACGCGGCCCGCGATCGCGTCGCCGATCGCATTGGCCGACCGGGCAAGCCCCACC
>JAEWIL010000184.1 GCA_023387085.1 Pseudomonadota bacterium
CCGACGATCGGCGTCCCGACGATCACGATGGAAGGCGATGCCAATGGCGCGCCGCATCCCTCGCCCGCCGCCTATCGCGCCAAATTCACCGGCCGTTACGACCATCGCGATATCGGCGGCGGTATCGGTCATAACCTTCCGCAGGAAGCGCCGCAGGCGTTCGCGCAGGCCGTAGTGGATGTCGCCCATGTCTGAGACACAGGCGCGGGGCGCCGCGAAATCCGCGACCGGCTTCGACCTTTCGCCGCTTTCGCCCGAGCAGCGGACCGCGCTCGCAGCGGGTCTCAGCGAGGAGGAACGCGGCCTGCTGCTGGATCATGCCGAAGAGGCGCCCTTCTGCGGACTGGTCCTCCATGAAAAGCGCGAGGGAAGCTACTGCTGCCGGCTGTGCGGCCTGCCGCTGTTCAAGGCGGGCGCCAAATATGAAAGCGGCACCGGATGGCCGAGTTTCACGGCGCCGTTCGATCCGCAGCACCTCCGCCGCGAGCGCGACACCAGATATGGCTTGGTCCGCACCGAAATCGTCTGCGGCCGCTGCGGCGCGCATCAGGGGCATGTCTTTCCGGACGGTCCGCCGCCGAGCGGCGAACGCTACTGCATCAACAGCGGCTCGCTTGAGTTCGTACCGATCGACGAAGCGCTTCCGGACAAGCTCGGTCGCGGGGCGCCCGAAGGCGTGGTCCGGAGCCCCTGAGCGCCATCACCCTATCTCGAACACGCTGTAGACCGGCCCCTCCGGCAGGCGGTGCCCGATGGCGACCGCGAGGATCCGGTTGAGCCATTCGTAGCGCGGAGCGGCGGTAGCGAACCGCGGCGCCGTGCGGAAATAATATTCGCGCGGATCGACCGGATCACCGCGCCCGAGCCGCGCGATCACCTCGGGCGGACCGGTGCGGATGCCCGAATAATCCATCGCGATCTCGGCGCCGTCGTCGGTGCGGAGCACGACGCGCGCATCGAGCAATATGGCGCCGTCGGCGCGCGCAACCTGCCAGTCCGCTCCGCCCGCCAGCACGTCGCCCGACAAACGCTCGCCGGCAAAGCGCCCCGCCGTCATTTCGCCGACGCGGCGGTCGATGCCGGCCGGGCCGCCGATCGCATGGATATGACTGACACCGACCTTCATCACGAACAGCGGGCGGGCCTCGATCTGGCCGAGCAGGGCGAAGGCTTCTGCGAAATCATCCATGGCTGTTCTCCCGAGCGGCAGATAATTCAGCGGCGAGCAAGGCCACCAGATCGGCGGCGGGCATGGACCGCGCGAGCGGCGCACCCTCGCCCGCCCATTGCGCGCCGAAACCATAATCTTCCTGCGCCTTGGCGGCGGCATGCAGCGCCTTCCCGAGATCATAGGCGATCGGATAGGCGGGAATGTCCGCCGGGGCGATTCCGGCATCGAGCGCCGCAAAGCGGTTCGCTAATATCCGCGCCGGTCGCCCGGACACCGCGCGCACCACCGATGTATGCCGGGCGGCCTCGCCCGCAAGTGCGGCGCGGTAGCCGGCATCGGCGAGACTTTCGTCGCACGCGATGAAGGCCGTTCCAAGCTGCGCTGCCGCTGCGCCGGCATCCAGGGCCGCTGCGATGCCGGCGCCTTCCATGATGCCGCCTGCCGCGATGACCGGTAGGTCAATCGATCCGATCAGCAGCCGCGTCAACGCGATGGCACCGAGCCGGTCGTCCTCGGCGTCGGGATCGAACATCCCCCTGTGTCCGCCCGCCTCCCATCCTTGCGCGACGATGGCATCGACCCCCGAGCCGGCAATTGCTTCCGCTTCTGCGAGATTGGTCGCGGTCGCAAGCAGGACGATCCCCGCATCGCGCAGCGCCCCGATCGCTTCGGCGGGAGGGAGACCGAAATGAAAGCTCACCACCGCCGGCCGCTCTTCGATCAGCATCCGCAGCATCGCCTCATCCTCTACGAAGCTGCGATAGATCTCGGAAAGCCGGGTCGGCGGCTCGGCGTCATAGTCGGCGAACAGGGGCCGGAACCGGTCGATCCACGCCCGTTCGACAGCGGCATCGGCGACCGCGGGCCGGTGACAGAAGAGATTGACGTTGAACGGGCGCGCGGTTCGCGCGCGCACCGCGGCCATCATTGCCCGCGCCCCATCGGCATCGGTCGCACCGACCCCGATCGACCCGAGCGCACCGGCATCGCTTGCCGCCGCTGCCATCGCGGGCGACGAGACACCCGCCATCGGCGCCTGGACGATCGGCAGATCGATGCCGAGCATTTCGGTCAGATGGCGGGTGGTCATCGCTTTGCTCCTGTCGAACGCATCAGCCCGATCGGGCCAGCGTCTTTCTGTATTCGGCTACCGGCATTCCGCCCCAGCCCCAATCTTCCATTTCGACTTCTTGGAAGACGACCCAGGTCCATTCGGGCGGCTTGCCCAATATATCGAACAGAATCCGGCTGATCCCTTCATAGATCGCCGCCTTCTGTTCAGCGGTCACATGGGCGACGCCGGGTTCGGTGCCTTCCTTCGTCACCTGGACAGTTACCATCGGCATGTCTTTCTCCCTCGCTGGAAATCAATGGCCGGCCGACTGGCCGCCGTCGACGTGCAGGATCTCGCCCGTCACGAAGGGCGCATTTTCGAGGAAGAGAACGGCGTCGACGATGTCCGACGTTTCGCCCATATGCCCGACGGGGTGCAGCGCCGAGAGGAATTCATGCGTTTCCGGCGCGTGCATCGGCGTCTTGATGATGCCGGGCGAAACGGCGTTCACGCGGATGCCGCGCTTCGCATATTCGATCGCAAGGCTCTTGGTCGCCGAATTGATCCCGCCTTTCGACAGCGACGCGAGTACCGACGGGACGTTCGAATTGGCATGGTCGACGAGGCTGGTCGTCACGCTGACGATATGTCCCCGGCTGGCCGCTTCCATTGCCGCGACCGCGGCCTGCGTAATGTAGAAGAAGCCGTTGAGGTTGGTCGAAACAACATTGGCATACTGCTCGGCGCTGTAGCCGGTAAAGGGGCTGGCGACGAAGATGCCGGCATTGTTGACCAGCGTGTCGACGCGGCCGAAGCGTTCGAGCGCCGCGGCGATGACACGCGGACCGGTAGCGGGGTCGCCGATATCGCCGGTGACGGTCAGCACATCGGGGTTCGTCGAAGGCTTGATCGAGCGTGAGGTGGCGACGACCCGGTAGCCGCGGTCGAGATAGGCATCGACGAGCGCGGCGCCGATACCCTGCGATGCGCCGGTGATGACGGCGACTTTCTGTGCATTGCTCATGATATTGTACCTTTGCTTGCATGAAGACGGGCCAGGAAAAATTTGCCCGTGCAGCGCGTCATGCGCCGACGGAAGCAAGGTAAGGCGAGCTGCAGGCCTCGATAATCCGCATCAGGCGGCAGACATTCTGCCGAAAATCGGGATAGCGCCGGAGCTAGAGTTCGCGCGCGTCGATCGCGAGCCGCGCGAATGCGGCCCGCAGCCGGGGCCCCGCGAAGTCGACGAAGGCGCGCACCTTGGGTACCGCCAGACGGCCGTCGGGGACGAGCAGATGCACCGGCTGCGGCGGCGGTTCGGCTTCGGGAAGCAAAATCCGCAGGAGTCCCTCCTTCACCTCGCGCGCGACATGATAGGAATAGACACGTGTCAGCCCCCGCCCGGCGACGGCCGACCCGACCGCGGCACGGACCGAGTTCACCACGAGCCTCGGCGTGAAATGGATCGTGCGCGCGGCCGCCCCGCTGGAGAAAGCCCAGGATTCGATCCCGAAATGGGTGAGCGATACGATCTGGTGACCTGCGACATCCGCTGGCTGTTCGATGTGAGGATGTTTGCCAAGATAGTGGGGCGAGGCGACGATCACCCGCCGCACCCCGTCTCCGACCCGCGTCGCGACGAGCGATGAATCGGGAAGCTGTCCGACGCGCAAGGCGACATCGACCCCTTCGTCGACCAGCTGGACCGACCGGTCGACCAGAAGCAGCCGTGCGGACACGAGCGGAAAGGCATTCAGATATTCGTCGAGGATCGGCCGCAGGACTTCCTCGCCGCTGATCGGAGGCGCCGAAAGGGTCAGGAGCCCGCGCGGCGCCGACCGTTCCCCACCCGCCAGCATTTCCGCCTCTTCGAGGTCGGCGAGAATCCGGCGGCATGCCGCGACATAATGCTGCCCCGCTTCGCTCAGGCGAATGCTTCGCGTCGTGCGATGAAGCAGCTCGGTGCCGAGATGCCCCTCGAGCAACGCGATTGCGCGGCTGACCGCGGTGGCAGAACGACGCAGACGCCGCGCGGCGCCCACAAGGCTCCCCTCCTCGACGGCGGCTACGAAGATTTTCATCGTGTCGATGCGATCCATGGTCCGCTCGGGAAATGGGGGTGTCGGATATCATGCTAGGCCAGCCCGGCGAGCGGGTCGAGTGCCGCTCAGCCGCGCAGCGAACGAAAGGCCGCCCGAAGCTCGCGCGCGAATATATCGGGCTGCTCCCATGCCGCGAAATGGCCGCCCTTGGGCGCCTCGTTCCAGTAGATGAGGTTGTGAAAGCATTTCTCGCCCCAGCTCCGCGGCGCCTGATAGATTTCGCCCGGGAAGACGCTGACCGCGACCGGCACTTTCGCGATATCGAAGGCGTTGAACGGCCCGCCCCCTCTCTGCGCGGCGTCCCAATAGGAGCGCGACGTCGATGCCCCGCTGTTCGTCACCCAATAAAGGGTGATGTTGTCGAGCATCTCGTCGAGCGTGACGACGCGCTCGGGCTCACCGCCGCTATCGGTCCAGTCGGCGATCTTGTCGTAATAATAGGCTGCCATCGCGACGGGCGAGTCGGCGAACGCATAGCCGATCGTCTGCGGCCGGGTGTTCATGATGTCGGCATAGCCGAAGCCCGACTTGTAGAAGCGCAGAAGGCCGGCGTAGGCGCGCTTCTCGTCGGCCGAGAAACCGTCCGGTACTGGCTCGAAGTTGCGGACCATCTTCAGCACATCGGGCGGCATTGTTCCCGGCATATTGACGTGAATGCCGAGCAATCCTTCGGGCGCCTGCACCGCCATCACTTCGGAGATGATCGCGCCCCAGTCGCCGCCCTGCGAAACATAGCGCGGATAGCCGAGCCGCAGCATCAGCTGGTGCCAGGCGCGTGCGACATGGTCGGGACCCCAGCTCGGGTCGGTCGGCTTTTCCGAAAAGCCATATCCCGGATAGGTCGGGATCACGAGGTGGAAGGCGTCGTTCGCCGTCCCGCCATGCGCGGTCGGATCGGTCAGCGGTCCGATGACCTTGAGCAGCTCGAACGGCGACCCCGGCCAGCCGTGCGTCATGATCAGCGGTAACGCATTCCTGTGTTTCGAGCGGACGTGGATGAACTGGATGTCAAGACCGTCGATCCCGGTGATATATTGCGGCAGCGCGTTGAGACGCGCCTCCGATTTGCGCCAGTCATAGCCGTTCGCCCAGCGATCGACGAGCGCCCGGACCCTGGGGAGCTGCGCCCCCTGACTGCGGTCCGCGACGGTTTCCTTCTCGGGCCAGCGCGTTAACTCGAGGCGGCTCCGGAGATCCGCAAGCACCTCGTCGGGCACATGTATCCGAAAAGGCCGGATCGCCGACCGGCCGTTTGCGTCCGGATCCTTCGCCACCGCGCCGAAAGCATTTGCCTTTTCGGCCGCCGCCAGGGCAATTGCGCCCGTGGCGATCGAGCCGCCGGCGGCGATGAAGTCCCGGCGTGACGAAGTGCCCGTATCGATCATGTTCATAACTCCTGCGGTCCCTTGAAAAGCCTGCCCGGAATATTTTTGGCGTGTCGCCGCCTCGCACCATTGCACGATGGTATCGGGAGGGCGGCACCCCGCCGCACGGCGTCCGATTTTCGGTACTAACCGGTTCGAGGTGGGTCGTTTTCGGATCGCACCGACACCAAAGTATCAGTGGACGTATGGAGCTGATCGGCCCATCCTGCGGACAGACCGGGCGGGAACATATGATGGAGAATGGCCTCAGCCGCGTAATTGATGCGCTCCCCGGCCTGATCTGGACGATGGATGCAAATGGCGGCCTCAGATTCGTGAACAATCGCTGGCAGGAATATACCGGCCAGCCCAGCGACATACTGAAAGCGACAGGCCTTGAGTGCGTGATCCATCCAGACGACCGGGCGAGCTATCGTGACATGTTCGGGTCCGGTGCCGACGATCGCGGCTCCGCCGAGACCGAAATCCGCCTTCGCCGGGCCGACGGCGAATATCGCTGGTTCGTGTTTCGCCTCGCGCCCGTCGAACATGGACAGGATTTGGAGCCGCGCTGGTGCGGCATTGCGTCCTTTGCCGACGAAATGCGCTCGGATGGCCCGCAGGGCAATGCATCGGAGCAGCGCCTCCGCCGCTTCCTCAATCATGTCCCGGTCCATGCCGTCTTCCTGAATCCCGAGGCGCAGGTCGAGTTCGTCAACGATCACGCCTATGCCTATTATGGTCAGTCGTTCGACGATCTCAGCCAATGGCGATCGACGGATGTGATCCATCCCGACGATCTCAAACCGGGCTTGGAACGCCTGCGCAAGATGCTGTCGGACGGAGAGCCCTTTTCGCAGCAAACGCGCCTGATGGGACGCGATGGCAAATATCGCTGGTTCGATTCGATCATTCTTCCGTCGCGCGACGCGCACGGAAATATCGTTCGCTACGTTTCGATCCGGACCGATATTGACGAACTCAAGAAGGCAGAGCAGCTGCTGACGCGCGAAGTCGAACTGCTACGCATGGTCGCGCAGGCTCGCCCGCTTCACGAGGTTCTGGACGCCCTTTGCCGCGTCGTCGAGGAAATATCGCCCGGCTCGATCTGCAGCGTGCTTGGCGTCGATATAGACCGGCAATGCTTCCGTGCCGGCGCGGGGCCAAGCCTGCCCGACAGCTACAACCGGCTTTTCGACGGCAAGGCGATCGACCCGGGCTATGGTCCCTGCTCGCTAGCTGCGACGCGGAATGCGTCGGTCGTCACTTCGGACCCGGGCAGCGACAGCCGATGGGCGGGCTCCTCCTGGCCGCCGCTCGTGGAATCGATCGGACTGCGATCTTGTTGGTCGACACCGATCGCCTCAAGCGGCGGCGCCGTAATAGGCGTGTTCGCCCTATACAAACAGGCGGCCGAGGAGCCGAGCGCACTGGAACGGCAACTGGTCGATCGCTTCATCAATATCGCGTCGCTGGTGATCGAGCGGGCTGAGGCTGATGCGGAACTCCATCGCACCAGCGAAGAATTGCAGCGCACCAACCGTTTTCTTGTCGATACGCAGCGGCTGACGCTGACAGCGAGCTTCACCTGGGACGTCGAACGGAACGAGCATATCTGGTCGGAAGAAAATTATCGCCTGTTCGAGTTTGAAGAAGGCTCGACCGTCACGCTCGACGGCATTCTGCAAACCATCCACCCCGACGATCTTGGCGACGTGCAAACCTTGTTGGGCCGCGCCGCTGATAGCGAAGACTTCGAGTTGGCGTTCCGCATCGTCCCCGCAAGCGGGCGCATCAAATATGCCCATGTCATCGGTACGCGGATCGAACATATTACCGACCGACCGGTGTTCATGGGCGCCATTCAGGATGTGACGGCACGCAAGCTCACCGAGGAAGCCTTGAATCGCGCACGATCGGAACTGGCCTATATGGCCCGTGTAACGGCGCTCGGAACACTGACGGCATCGATCGCGCATGAGGTCAATCAGCCCCTGTCGGGGATTATCACCAACGCGAGCGCTTGCCTTCGGCTGCTCGCCGCCGACCCACCCGACGTTGAAAAGGCACAGATGACAGCGCAACGCACGATCCGCGACGGCAATCGGGCTTCCGAAGTCATCAAGCGACTACGGGCCATGTTCACCAATGCTCCGACGGCGTTCGAGCAGGTCGACCTGCACAATGCGGTGCGCGAGGTATTGGCGCTCAGCGCCGGCGAGATGCGGAGCAGCGGTGTCCTGCTCAGAACCGATTTGGCCGCCGAATGCGCGTCCGTGCGGGGCGATCGCGTGCAACTCCAGCAGGTCGTCCTCAATCTTATTCTCAACGCGATCGATGCGATGCGCGCGGTGAACGACCGGTCGCGCCTACTGTACGTCGAGACGCGCGACGAGGGACAGCACATATGCCTCTCGGTCCGCGACGCCGGCACGGGCCTTGACGATGCCGATATCGAGCGGTTGTTCGATGCATTTTACACCACCAAGGCAAAGGGGATGGGCGTCGGGCTGGCCATCAGCCGGACGATTGTCGAGAATCATGGTGGCCGGCTGAGCGCCGCGCCGAACGCGGACCATGGCGCGACGCTCACCTGCTATCTTCCCGTTATCAACGCCGCTATCGAAGAGGAAATCATGAGCGAAACCACGCAGTTGAAGACTTGAGCAGGAAAATGAGATGGAAAACAAAATAATGGTCGGGGTCTTTGATGATGATGAATCGGTGCGCGAGTCCCTCCCCGATCTGCTGGAGTCTTTTGGATACGGAACGAGGGTATTCGCCTCCGCAGAAGAGTTTCTTCAATCTGACGCGGCCGACGAACTAAAATGCCTGATCCTCGACATAGCGATGCCAGAAATGTCGGGACCGGAACTTCAGGAGGAACTCATCCGCCAGAATCGCGACATTCCGATCGTCTTCATAAGCGCGCACGCCGCGGATTTATTGCCGACACTCCTCGAGAAGGGCGCGGTCGCATGTCTGGCCAAGCCGTTCAGCGAGGAGGATCTCCTCGAGGCCGTTCGCTCGGCGCTGGGACGAAACTGACTTTTTACGCATGTAGAAGGGAGGCAGCCATGATACATTATGGCTCTGCAGTCAGAAGTGGTTCGAAAGCGATGCTCGATACGCAATCGACGGTCATCGTCGTCGACGATGATATTTCCACCCGCGAGGGGCTGGAAGCGCTGCTCTGCGCAGCCGGCTGGTCAGTACAAAGCTTCGGTTCGGCAGCCGAGTTTCTTGCATGGCGGGGACCTTCGGGGCCGAGCTGCCTGCTGCTTGATGTCGGCCTGCCCGACCTCAACGGGCTCGATTTGCAGGACCGGATTGCCGGCGACCGGCCCGAAATGCCGATTATTTTCATTACCGGCTACGGAGACGTCCCGATGACCGTGCGCGCGATGAAGGCGGGCGCGGTAGAATTTCTGACCAAGCCCCTCGGCGAGGATGTGCTGCTGGAGGCCGTCGACAAGGCCATCGAGGAAAGCCGGATAGCGAATGAACAGCAAACCGGCCAGCGCGACCTCGAAGCGCGGCACGCCTCGCTCAGCCCGCGCGAGAAACAGGTGATGGCGCTTGTCGTTTCAGGACTCCTCAACAAGCAGGTCGGCTATGAGCTCGGAATCAGCGAGATCACCGTCAAGGCGCACCGGGGCCGGGTGATGGAAAAGATGAAAGCGAAATCCTTCGCCGATCTCGTCAAGATGAGCGCGAGCCTCGGCGGCGCGGCGGTATCTGCCGGGAGCGGCGAATTTCACTGATACATTGGTGTCGGCGACACCAAGGTTCTATAGCCGGGTCACCATGCTTGCTGCCTAATGGTCCGCGAGGACAGCAGGAGGCAAAGGATGTTGGCGTCTGGCACGACGGCGGAAGCGGGGCTCCCGGCCTCTTTCAATCTGGTCGAAGAAATCAATCACCGGGTCGTCAACGAATATAGCGAAGCGATCGCTATGTTATCGATCGCCGCGGCGCGAATGTCATCGGGCGACGCAAGGGCAGCGCTTCGCGATACCGCTGACCGGCTTCGCGATCATGCCGAAACGCACCGGGCGTTGATGGCGCCTATGGTCATGGGCCGCACGAACATCGCCGACCACATCACCAAGATATGCCGCAGCTACGTCAAGTCGACCCTCGCCGATCGCGGCGTCCGGCTGACGCTGAAAATCGAGGACGGCATTATGCCGGCCGAGAAATGCTGGCGGATCGGTCTCGTCGTCGCCGAACTCGTCCGCAATGCCGCACGCCATGGCCTCAAGGGGAAGGACGGCCGGATCGTCGTCGATATCAGCCATCGCGCCGGACATGTGACCGGTATCGTCAGCGACAGTGGACCAGGCGGCGGCGGGGCCCCGGGACGCGGCCAGCGATTGGTCCGTTCGCTGATCACCGACTTGGGCGGAGAAATCCGGTGGTTCTTCGAACCCGGCGGGACTTTCGCCTTCTTCCGCCTGCCTTCGGGCGATGGCGCGCCCCGGGCGTGCCGGCCCTACACCTCGCGCCGATGAGCCGCATCTCGGTCGTACAATGGTATCGGCGATACCATCGTTCAATTCCGCAGCGCACCCCATGCGCCCATCTTCGGGCCGCGACCGAAAGCCGGGGCTCGCCATCGCGTGCCTTAAGCGATCGCTCCAGCATTCAAAGGAGGCCCTGATGCCATTTGTCACCGTCCAGACGACCCGCGAGGGCACCGAAGCCGGGGTCGACCATGTCACGCCCGAGCAGAAAGCCGCGATCCATAAGGGGATCGCCGACCTGCTGTTCGAGGTGCTCGGCAAGCCGCCCGAATGGACCTGGGTCGTGATCCAGGAGGTTGCGCTCGAAGACTGGGGCTGGGGCGGCATGCCCGTGCTCGAATATCGCAGGCATCTGGCCGAGAGGACGGCATGATGAGCCGCCAGATCGAGATTGCCCATCCGGCCCCGGGATATTGGCGCGCGACCTTTTCCAATCCCCCGATCAATCTGATCGACCCCGATACCATCGTCCAGCTCGGCGAGCTCGTCACCCGGCTCGAATCCGATCACGACATCAAGGTCGTGGTTTTCGACAGCGCGGACCCCGACTTCTTCCTCGCCCATTATGACGTGCTCGTCGACAAGACGCGGACTGCCGCCATGCCGAAGGGGCCGACCGGCATGCATCCCTGGCTCGACGTCCTCGCCCGGCTGAGCCGGGTGCCGGTCGTGACCATCGCCTCGATCCGCGGCCGCGCGCGCGGCGCCGGAAGCGAATTCGCGCTCGCGTGCGACATGCGCTTCGCCAGCGAAAAGGCGATTCTCGGGCAGTTCGAAGTCGGCGTGGGCGCCGTCCCGGGCGCCAACCCGATGGCGCGGCTGGCCGGCCTCGTCGGCCGCGGTCGCGCGCTCGAAGTCGTGCTCGGTGCCGACGATTTTCCGGGCGCGCTTGCCGAGCGCTATGGCTATGTTAATCGCGCGCTGCCCGATGCTGACCTTGACGAATTCGTCGACCGCTTCGCCCGCCGCCTCGCCGGCTTCGAGAAATACGCCCTGATGCGGACCAAAGGTTTCGTCGATCAGCTCTCGCTTCCCGACGACAGCGTCTTTCCACCCGCGCTCGACGAATTTTTCGTCTCCACCGCGCGCCCCGAGACGCGTGCGCGAATGGCGCACCTCATCGAGCGCGGCCTGCAAAGCCGCTCCGACGTCGAATTCGATCTCGGTCAAGAGGTCGCCAGGCAATATTGAAGGCCGCCGGCCCTGCCCGCGGCGCTTGCCCCGCGCGCCGACTGCGCCGAGGATAAGCCTTTTCCCGATTCCAATACTTTAGTCTCTGTAGCGCCCGCTCCGACCCGAGGGCATGAACGGACACGGGATATCGATCGGATGGCGGGAAGGCGAATGACGGACGGGCTCGCCGACAAGCGGTCGGCCGCGGACCACGGCGGCGGGGACGGCCACGACCTTCAGCGCGTGATCGATCTCATGCCGGCGATGGCATGGTCCGCTCGAACGGACGGTAACGGTGATTTCTTCAACCAGCATTATCTCGACTATGTCGGACTTTCGATCGAGGAAGTTCGCGACTGGCAGTGGACGATGGCGGTTCATCCGGACGACCGGACCCGTCTTCTCGAAACATGGATCGAATTCCGCGATGCCGGCAAGGGGGGAGAAGTCGAGGCGCGCATCCGGCGGCACGACGGCGTTTACCGCTGGTTCCTGTTCCGCACGAGCCCCCAGTTCGACGAGCTGGGCCGCGTCGTGCAGTGGCATGGCGTCAACATCGACATCGACGACCAGAAGCGCTCGGCGATGATGCTGGCGGGCGAAATGCGGGTGCTCGAAAGGATCGCGTCGGGCGAGCCCCTGCGGGAGATTCTGGCCGGCCTGTGCGAGATGATCGAAAGCGTCGATGCCGATTGCTGCTGCGAGATACGCATTCTCGATGCGGCAGGCGCGAAAATCCTCTACAGCGTCGCACCGCGCCTCCCGGCGGAATATTCCGCGGCGATCGAGAAGATGCCGCTCGATGACGAGAGCCGGTCGGTCGACGGCTACGCCGACCCGAAGGCCGAAATGATTGCGGACGACATCGTCAGCCATCCGCGCTGGCTCGATGCCGAAGCCCGCAGGCATCTGGCGGAGCAGAATTTGCGGTCGGTGTGGCAGATGCCGATCTTCACACGGCAGGGCGAATTTCTCGGAACATTGTTCGTCTACCGGCAAGGCCCGGCAAAACCGCTTGCTCGCCACCGCGACATCATCGCCCGCGCCGTCCAGATAGCGAGTATTGCCGTCGCCCGTTCGCGCGCCGAGGAAGAACTGGGCGCGCGGCAACGAAAGTTGAACGAGGCGCATGAGCATCTAAACCAGGCGCAGAGCCTGACGAAGACCGGAAGCTTTCGGACCGATGTCCTCGCCGACACGCATGTCCAGTCCGACGAGCTTCACCGTATCCTCGAATGCAAGCCCGCGACCCTCCGGGAGTTTCGCGAACGCATTCACAAGGAAGACGTCGCGGCATTCGAGGCGGATTTCGAGCGCGCGATGGCCGATCAGGCCGATTTCGACGCCGTGTTCCGCTTCGTCACACCGACGGGACACGTCCGGCACGTTCACGCGGTCGCGCACTTCCAGGCGGGCAACCCCCATCGGCCGATCGTCATGGGTTCGATCCAGGATATCACCGAGGCGGTGGAGCGGGATGATGAACTCAACGCTCTGCGGACGGAACTTGCCCATCTCGCCCGCTCGATGAGCCTCGGCGAACTCGCGGCGTCCATCGCGCATGAAGTCAATCAGCCGCTCGCCGGGATCGTGAACAATGCAAATGCCTGCATAAGGATGCTGACGGTCGATCCGCCCAATATCGCCGGAGCCGTCCGGACGGCCGAGCGAAGCATTCGTGATGGCAACCGGGCCGCCGAGGTTGTCCGCCGGCTCCGCGCAATGTTCCGGAAGCGCCAATATGCGGCGGAGCCGGTCGACCTCAACGATGCCGTCAATGAAATCATCGCAATCTGTGCGCACGACATGCAACGACGGCGCATAGCGCTCCGGTTCGACCGCCAGGCCGAGCTGCCCGCGGTCATAGGCGATCGGGTTCAGCTTCAGCAGGTCGTTCTCAATCTGATCCTGAATGCCGCCGACGCCATCGCCGGGAATGAAAACGGGGCGAAGTCCATAGCGGTGACCAGCCGGGCGACCGCCGAAGGCGGTGCGGCGATATCGGTGAAAGACGATGGCGCGGGGGTGGGAGACGAGCCCGACCGGATCTTCGAGGCGTTTTACAC